>CAZDAB010000324.1:0-4340 GCA_964502855.1 uncultured Desulfobacteraceae bacterium
GCTCTCATAATTGAGGGGGGCGCCTATGAAATGCGCGGAAAACACAGAAAACGCCGCAGAAGAGGCGGCAGGGAATAGTTTGTATTAAAGGAATAAAAAGGAGGAGGTGAGTTTTATGCCAAAAAGAGATGGAACCGGTCCAATGGGTAACGGACGAATGACCGGAAGAGGTCGAGGGGCCTGCAACCCTGACCGAGGGACTTTTCGAGATAATGAGCCGGGTGGCCGGAACGCAGGCAGAGGATCGGAGCAGGAAAACGGCTTGGGTCGGAATTCCGGCAGAGGTTTCGGACAAGGCCGCGGCTCCGGAAAGGGCCGTGGGAATCGACGGTAAAACAAAAAAGCCGGGTCCAAAGGACCCGGCTTTTCAAAATGAAACAACTGAGCCAGTTTCAAAACGCCCCCTTTTGCCCAATCTCTGCGTCAGGCTCAAATTTTAATCCTCAAAATACTCCAGGTATTCCTGTGGTTAAAATTTTCGCCTTCCTTGACCTTGGACAAAATTGAACATTTTGAAACTGGCTCAACTATCCAAAAAATGGCGAAATTTTTGACGGAATATCGATTTTTGAAATGAAGATAACCATAATATATGACAACACGGCGTGGGATAAAAATTTAAAATCCGACTGGGGATTTTCATGTTTGGTAGAAGCTTATGGAAAAAATATACTCTTCGATACCGGCGCCAAAGCGGATATTCTGATTTATAATATGAAAAAATTGAATATTGATCCCCTTCAGATTGACGAAGTTTTTATTTCTCATTCACACTGGGATCATACCGGCGGGCTTTCCGGTTTTCTCAACTTAAACCCGGTGACAGTTTATATCCCCGGCTCCTTCGCATTATCAGATGATAAACAACATGTTATAAAGGTTAATAAAAAATTCAAACTACATGATAACATATATTCCACAGGTGAATTAAAACGTATCGAGCAGTCCCTGATAATAAAGGAACATACCGGTGTAACGGTGATTGCCGGATGTTCTCATCCGGGTGTCCGGGAAATTTTGCACGCCGCATCAGAAATTGGTAAAGTTACAACGCTCATTGGCGGGCTTCATGGATTCAAGGATTTTAATCTGATTGACAATCTGAAAATTATCTGCCCGACGCATTGCACCCGGTTTATCCAGGACATCAAAGATCTTTACCCCGGCAAAACCATTGAAGGCGGCGCAGGTAGAGTGATTATAACCTGATGATCTCAAGTTTTTTTTAGTGAGTCCCTAGCCCGGATATTTCACGAGTGCGAGGCGTTCATTTGCAAGGCATTCAAAGGCGCAGCCGTAGTAAAACTACTGCAAGCCCTTGATAACGAAGCAAATGGGCGCCTCGGGTTTGCCCGTAGGGTGAAAATTTTTGAGAAATTGAACAAGATAATTTTCGGTACAAACTGCCACCTTACAGATACAAGCGAAATTGTAAATAACAAACGGTTTTCATTACTAATAAAAAAGCCTCTCGAAAATTTTCATGAAATATTCGGGTTAGAACTAGAGGAGATTCTGATCATGTTCAAAATCCATCCCATTGTTGTGGGAACCAAAATTTTTGACAAAAGCATGATGACGTATCAGTACGGCAACGGCCAGGAATATACCATCCCGATTTACTGCTGGTATTTAGAAGGCGGAGACCGGAAAATCCTTGTGGATACCGGCGAGATGAGTCCGATCCAATCCCCGGACAGGGAAACGTCCATCGGTGGAAAGATTTATACGTTCGAGCAAGGGCTATCCCGATGGGATCTATCACCGGCGGACATCGACATTGTCATCCACACCCATCTGCATAACGACCACTGTGAAAACGATTACCAATGTGAAAATGCTGAAATTTATGTTCACGAAAAAGAAATGGAAAGAATCCACAACCCTCACCCGCTCGATTATCGCTATCTTGAGGATTACATTGAAGATGTGGAGGAAAACGGGCAGATACGAATGATTACCGGTGACAGAGAAATTCTGCCGGGGATCCGGGTTGTTCACACACCGGTTCATACGGATGGTGGGTTGACTGTATTCATTGATACCCCTGGCGGTCAGGCCGCCATAACCGGATTTTGTGTAATTAAAGAGAATTTTGATCCGCCGGTTCAAATAAAAGCCATGGAAATGGAGGTAATTCCTCCCGGGACACTTGTAAATGCGTATGAGGCATATGACATTATGCTGAACGTTAAAAATATGGCGGATATACTGCTGCCGCTTCATGAACCGGGATTTGCTTCTGTGGATACGATACCTTAGCGCTTATTCAAACAACATCGACAACATCTTGTCCATATTGAACGGTCCAATATCCAACTGAAAAATACTTGAAAATTGGATATTGGATATTAACTGCTTCGCAGAAGCCCCATTTTTAAGCTTTTGCTTGGTGTCTTGGTGGCAAATATTTTTTTGTTCCGTATTGTCCGGTTTTAGATATCCGGCTGGAAATCTTCAATTATCTTAGTTTTTTCGATAAAAGATACAATATTGTTATAGGCGGTTTCATAAATATTCATCACCGATTCCAATCTGTGATAAATGGGATCTTCAAATCCCAATAGATTTCCTATTTTCTGTAACAAGTTTTCCCCTTCTTTAAAATGACTCGCAATTTCACCAAGGATCTCCTTTCGTTTGTAATGCTTTTTTCGTTCCTTGGCGATAATCGGTAAAAGCCTCCGAACAGAATATTCAACCAGAACATTTCTTGGCGCATTAAAATTTTTCGAGACGTTATCAAGGGATACCAGCGATTTTTTACTGATAACGAACGTTTTTTGGATTCGGTTTTGCTTGGTTAATTCAATATGTTGAATTTTACGAGCAATCGACCTTAACAACCCCGCATCTTCTACTAAATGATCAAAAAGGGACTTTTGTTTTATGCCCAAATGGGCTGCCACAATACTGATAGCGTCGATGCATCCTTCCGTTAATTTAAAGGTCGCTCGAACCGATTGCCTGCCTATCAGATCTGCAGTGGAAGTCCTGGGCAGGGAGATGCCTTTTTCCCGTTTTTGTTTTTCATCTTTTTCCATCATTCTCACCTCGTTACCGATTTGATTATTATTACTAAACATATATAAACATATTTAATAATGCAATAATTTTTTTAAAATATTATATTGACAACACCAATTTTAACATTATTTTTTTATTAACCAGTATAATAAAAAAGGTTTTTTTAACCTTTAAGAATAACGAAATCAGGAGGTGTATTATGGAACTGATGAGATGGAAGCCTCGAAGAGAGTTGTTCGGTTTGCACAATAATATCAACCGTATGTTTGACAACTTTATTTCTCCGACTGTCAGGAGTGATGAAGCATTGTCCGTCTGGGGCTGGAATCCGGTAGTGGATATTTACGAAAATGAGGAGAATATTATCATTACGGCCGAACTTCCGGGTGTTGACAAAAAAGATATGACTGTCGATGTCAAAGGCAGAGTTCTTACATTCAAAGGTGAGCGTTCAACCGATAATGAAGTGAAAGAGGATAACTATTATCGGCAAGAAAGATGTTATGGGAAATTTGAAAGATGCTTTACCCTGCCTGTGGAAATTGACCCTGAAAAAATCAAGGCGGATTATAAAGACGGTGTTCTGAAAATAGATATTCCCAAAGCCGAGGAAAGCAAACCCAAACAGGTCTCGATTCATTAAACGATTATCTGTTAGTAAAAACATGTGACTTTTGGGGCGGTTAGCATTTAACCGCCCCATTTTTTTTGCTTTGTAAAACCTGATCCTCTGGGCCAGGTCAGAGTTCTACGGCTTTGCCTTAGAGTATGTTGTCTTAAATCACAAATCCCAAGAATCAAATTACAAATAAACCCGCCTGCCACACAAGGCACGAGCGGGCAGGTCTCAAATTCCAAAATACAAATTCAAAACCCGTTCAAAGCGATTGTTTTTTTTGTTTGGGATTTTAAATTTCGGTCATTGTTTTTTGTTTGTTTATTGGGATTTGTTATTTGGAATTTCAATAAGTCGATAAACTCTCAATTAAAGCAAATCCCCTCTGGGGATAAGCAAAGCCTGGTCCTTTGGGCCAGGATTCTTTACTTTTTTACGGGTATGTTGTGAAGTGCGTTAAGTATGGGTTGTATTTTAACCCGGTGTTCCGGCGGTATCATCAAAACCGTGATCTTTAGATTAGGGATCAGACCGGTATCCGGATGATCCAGGGTATTCCTTTTGTAGTTGCGGCGATTCTTTTTTAATGCCATGAATTTTAGAACATCGATCAGATTTCCCGAGAAACCCTGAGAATCGACATGCTCAATAAACTGCAAAAACAGATTGTTCACGGTTAAGATAAAAGAATCGACTT
>CAZDAB010000325.1:0-4339 GCA_964502855.1 uncultured Desulfobacteraceae bacterium
CCATTTCGGTATGTTTGATATAATCGCCAAACCGTGTGTCTGGATAATGAATTTTTTATATGATCATTTTATTTCTAACTATGGTGTTGCCATTATCATTTTGACACTATTTACAAAGATTCTTTTGTGGCCCCTTGGGAATAAAAGCTATAAATCCATGGCTGAAATGAAAAAAATCCAACCGCTTATGGCGGAGATCAAGGAAAAATATAAAGATGACAAAAAAAGAATGAATCAAGAGGTCATGGGGTTGTACAAAACATATAAAGTCAATCCCATGGGTGGATGTCTTCCCATGCTCGCACAGATTCCCATATTCTTTGCCCTTTATCGAATGTTGTACGAAGCCATAGAATTAAGGCACGCTCCATTTTTCTGGTGGATTAATGATCTGTCTGCTCCGGATCGCCTTTTCAGGTTTGATGTTTCCATTCCCTTCATGCAACCGCCCTACGGCATCCCGGTTTTAACCATCATTATGGGGGCATCCATGTTTATACAGCAGAAAATGTCGCCACCCATGGGTGATCCCGCTCAAGCCAAAATGATGATGTTGATGCCGTTAGTCTTTACGGTTATGTTTATCAATTTTTCTTCGGGACTGGTTTTATACTGGCTTGTAAATAATATAATATCAATGGCTCAACAGTACTATATTCAAAAGAAAAAAGTTTAATCACGGAGGTTATACAATGTCGCATTGTGTGGAATTTGAAGATAAAAATGTCGAAATGGCTGTCAAGAAAGCCTGTGAAGAACTAAATATACCCCGGGAAAAACTTAAACATGATGTTATTTCTTATGGTTCAACCGGAATTTTTGGACTGGTTGGGACTAAAAAAGCACGAATTCGCGTTACGTTACCAGAGCCGTCCCCAAAAATTGTTTTTGAAACAACAGATGAAGAGCAGCAAAATGAAAGTTCATATGAAAAACCAATAGAAAGTGTGGATCAACAGATAGAAATATTACATGATGAAGGTTTGGATCACAAGATTACCGATGATCCTATAGATCTTGGCCGGGAAGCTTTGCAAAAGATAATCGATTTAATAACAACAGACGCAAAAATATCGATTGAGGAGCATTCCAATAAAATTGTTTTTAATGTGAGTGGTGGAAACTCTGCTGTTCTTATCGGAAAACGCGGGCAAACCCTTGAAGCGATTCAATATCTCGTAGAAAAAATTGTAAACAAGAACAGAAAAGGACGGCTCGTTATTCACATAGATGTGGAAGGCTATCTCGAAAAGAGGCGAAATAGCCTTCAAAGTCTGGCTGTGAGGATGGCGGAAAAGGTGAAAAGCACCGGAAAACCTTCAGCAATCGGTCAAATGAATGCTCATGATCGAAGAATTGTGCATATCGCCCTGCAGGATGACAACGGGGTCAGAACTCAGAGCAAGGGAGAAGGTTTTTTAAAAAAGCTTGTCATATTTCCCAAAAAAAATTCTTCCCGCAAGCAAAAATAATGAAGTGGTTTGCTTAATTCCCGGTAAATTTTCAAAAACTTTCGGTGTATTACCTGAATCTTGCACGAGTCGGAGGCTTTCATATGCAAGGCACTTAAGGGTGAAGTCATAGTGAACTATTACGAACCCTTAATAACGCAGCAGATGAAAGCCTCCGGCTCGCCCTTTGGGTGAAAATTAATGAATAAAAAAGATCATCATCCGATTTACCATTTGGGTAAAATGGTTGATTCTATGATGTTGTTTAAACCCGCTTCAATTAAGGATTATAAAGATTCTCATCAATTTTCATGCAAAATTCAGGTATTAAGTTGTCAGATAATGGCTGAAAGAGATTAGGGATTTATTTTTAACAGGTATTGTTAGCTCTATTCAACTCCAAAAATACTTAAGACAAAATAAAAGTAACCGTCTAAAGTTACTGGCTATTCTGTTTCTAAATATTTGTGGACAATAGAATACAATTTTAGTAATTATACTTGCATATCCATATTTTATGAAATAATCGAATTAAGTGAGATTGCCGGAAAGAATAACTGCAGGGCAGACAATAAGAATCTTTCATCCACTGAATTCCGGCATGCTCGTCCTGAGTGGGATACTAAAGACAGTCTACCTGCGAGACTACCTATAGTAATCTCACCTATGGCAGTACCAAAGATTAACAAAAAGAAAACAAAGGAACTGCCAAAATAAAAAAAAATAAAAAGCACTCTCATGTATCTTACTCATTACAGTTTGAAGTCCAAGCCGTTTCAGATGAGCACCGATCCAAATTTTCTCTGGCTCGGCGAAAAGCACAAAGAAGCTCTTGCGACGTTAAAATATGCGATTGTTGAGAACAAGGGGATTCTTGCCCTTACCGGTGACGTGGGAACTGGCAAGACCACCCTCATTAACGCTCTTATCCAAAGTCTCGGGAATGATACAATGGTCGCAACCATTTACGATCCGAGTTTGGAACTGTTGGATTTTTTTAACATTGTCTCGTTTGCATTTAACATGGGGAGAACCTTTGACAGCAAAGGCGAGTTTCTTATTTACTTCAAGCGATTTCTAAAAGAAGCCTGTGCCCGGAATAGAAAAGTATTGCTGATCATTGACGAAGCCCAGCGGATTACCAGTGAACTGCTTGAAGAGATCCGGCTTTTATCGAATCTTGAAGATGAGCATGTCAGACTTCTGAATATTTTTTTTGTAGGGCAGAATGAATTTATCGATATTTTGAATGAATATAAAAACAGGGCGCTAAGACAGCGAATTACAATCAAATACCACATTGATCCTTTGACCCTAAGTGAGACAGAAACTTATATCCGGCATCGGCTTAAAACCGCCGGTGCTAAGGCACCTGTTTTTAGCTCGGGTGCGATTCAAGAAGTCTTTTCTTTTTCCAACGGCTATCCACGCCTGATAAATATTATCTGCGATCATGCCCTGTTGAGTGGCTATGTCCGGGAGATTATAATCATAAACGCAGATATTATCAGAGAGTGCAAGGAAGAACTGCAGATATCGAGCTTGAATACGTGTCACACTACCGATATTTCTGATAATGAGAGTGAGCCAATACATAAAAATCCCGCTATACATAGGGTAGAAAGACCCGGGTATTATGAAATTCGTGTCAGAACCTTGGTAATAGGTA
Source organism: uncultured Desulfobacteraceae bacterium (assembly GCA_964502855.1). GTDB lineage: Bacteria > Desulfobacterota > Desulfobacteria > Desulfobacterales > UBA11574 > S5133MH16. The sequence goes on from CAZDAB010000325.1 coordinate 3,121, forward strand.
TTGTTTTTCTTGTAGTGATTGGAATTCTTGCCGGATATTTTTTTTATAACAGTATAAATACAAAGTATCGTGCAAACTTGGCGTTAAGAAAAGGCAATACGTTTAATTCCGTACAAGGGAAAAAGAAAAATGACTTACGAACAAGCGTTATGCCGGTACAGGAGAAGAAAGCGTATGATGTTCCTGCCAGGGCGGAAATCGAAAAAGTGAAAGATTCCCGTTTTTATATAATAAGAAGCCCTGAACCCAAACTGTTCAAGGAGATTGACACAAGGGAAGAGGAGATCGCTGCTTCTGTGCCGTCTGAGCAGGTTGACCATCAAGCTGACATACGAATTGCTTCAGGCGGTGATAAGGAACCGGAATCCCCCAATGTCACCAAAAAAGTTGAAGTTGGGAAACTCAAAACCACACCGCTAAAAGCAAAACCGGTTACGGTGCAGAAAAAGACACTTATCCAAGAACAGACTAAACCTGATTTTTTAGATAAAGAAGATCTCTCTTTGCAAAAAGATCACGTTATTGATAACAAGTTTACTTCTTCTCTTTATAAGAAACAGGCAACCCGGTTAATGGCTAACTTTTCTGACAGCGTTCAAGAACCAGCGGTAGGGGATGTTTCAGAAAAGGATAAACCGTCTGTTAAAGCTTTAGTAATCAGTGAGAGCACGCCTTCCAGATTTGCGGCACCGGCAAAGGAACCCGAAGAAAAAAAGGTTGTTAGCAATAGCGAACAAAAGGTCGTTCCGGCATTCCGGAAGGGGATAAAATCTGAAGGAGGCACCGGGGATAAATTTGCCCGTGCAGATTTACAGTTCCATCTGAACGCTTTTTTAAACGAGTATTGCCAAACATATGAGAAAGAACACCTGGATAAATTTACCACCTTTTTTACGCCGGATGCCATGGAAAAGGGTAAACCGTTTACTTCCCAGTTAGGCCAGTATCGTCGTACTTTTGAAAGAATTGATTCCATGAATTACCGTATTGACCTGAAAAAGTATGCCATTCAGGAAGGGACCGGGGTCATCAGAGTCGAGGGGATCTTTCATGTCAGGGCGAGATTGGATGGAAGCGAAAAATGGCAGGAAAGCAGCGGCCCAATAATCATGGAGATCTTAGCGCACGGAGATTCTTTTCGGGTCAGACGTCTGGATTATTAACTCGTGTCCATCCATAAACGGCATCTTTCGGCCCCCGGCGGCGTTCTCGCTCGTTT
>CAZDAB010000326.1:0-4338 GCA_964502855.1 uncultured Desulfobacteraceae bacterium
AGCTGGTTTTCGGAGAAATCTCCACAGGGGCCCAAAACGACTTGCAGCGGGCTACAGACATTGCCCGGTCCATGGTCACGGAATACGGCATGAGCGATCGCCTGGGACTGGTGAGCTATGAGCGCCCGCGCCAGCCCATGTTTCTCCCGGAAAGTTTTGCTCCCGGTAAAAATTACAGCGAAGCGAAAGCCGCCCAAATTGACGAAGAGGTCACGCGGTTTGTCGAGGAAGCCCATCAACGCGTGCGCAAAATCCTATCGGAGCGGCGAACCGTCCTTGATGATTTGGCCCATCTCCTTTCTGAAAAGGAAAGCGTCCAGGGAGAGGAGCTCAGAAAGATGTTGTCTGAATCCAAACCCGGGATGGCAGCTTCATCGCCAGGAAGAATATAAAATATGAAAAAAATAAATACCGTGAAACCTCTGTTTCCCCATTTGCCGGAACGTCTTGCAGGTCTGGAGGATCTGGCGGAAAATCTTTGGTGGAGCTGGAATCCGGGCGCACGAATGCTCTTTAAGACACTCGACCGACAGGCCTGGAAGGAAAGCGGCCACAATCCGGACAAGATGCTCAGGGAGTTTCCCCGCGAGCTTTTGGAAAAAGCCGGCGCCGATGCCGACTACATTCGCAGGTACGATGATGTGATGGATGTGTTTCGTAAGTACATGCAACAAAAAAAGTGCCGACTGCTGGAGCCTGTTTCGCGGGACCACAAGTTTGCCGTGGCCTACTTTTCCGCCGAATACGGTCTCCATCGCTCCTTACCCTTTTATGCGGGTGGATTGGGCTTTTTGGCGGGAGATTACATAAAAGAATGCAGCGACTTATGCGTCCCGCTGGTGGCTGTGGGGTTCATGTATCCGGAGGGCTATCTCCGGCAACAGATCCGAGATGACGGGTGGCAGGAGAATCTCGTTGAGTCCATCAACCGAGAGGCCGCCCCTATTTCCAAAGTGATGGACAAGGATGGACGGCAACTCGTGGTTAAGGTGCCGCTGACCGATCCCTCCATCTATGTCTCGGTATGGAAGGTCGCCGTCGGGCGTGTTTCCCTCTATCTAATGGACACGGATATCCAAATCAACGATCCCTGGAACAGAGGTATCACCGCCCGGCTCTACATCGGCGATCTTGAGCAACGCCTGCGCCAGGAAATCGTCCTGGGAATCGGGGGTGCCGAGGTGCTTAAGACTTTAGGGATAGATCATTACCTCTTACACTTGAACGAAGGCCATGCGGCCTTCGCCCTTCTTGAACATATCAGAGGGCATATGCAAACGGGCAGCGAATTTGCTGCAGCTTGCCAAAAAGTCATCGATTCTACAATCTTTACCACGCACACCCCGGTTCCGGCAGGTCACGATGTCTTCCCCTTCCAATTGATCGAAAAGTATTTTTATTCCTACTGGCCCGACCTGGGGCTTGATCGCGACGCCTTCTTCCAATTAGGAATCCATCCGGAAAAACCCGGTGAGGGATTCAACATGACAGCTTTTGCGCTGAGGTTATCCGGTTGTCGGAACGCTGTAAGCAAACGGCACGCTCAAGTTTCCCAAAAAATGTGGAGGAGCCTCTGGCCCGACCTTCCGGGAGATCAGGTTCCCATCGATTACGTCACCAACGGCGTCCATGTGCCCACCTGGATCGAACCGAAAATGAAGCTTCTACTGGACAAGTACCTCGGGGTCGATTGGCCGGATAAGCATGACGATCCGGCCATCTGGCAGCATCTGGACAACATCCCCGACACCGAGTTGTGGCAAACCCACTACTGGCTCAAGGTGAAACTGATCGATGCCATCAGAGAGCGTGCTCGCCTGCGCTGGGCCGACGGAGGGGGCAGCTCATCCGTAATGCTTGCCGGAGGCGCCTTCCTTGACCCCTCGGTCCTTACGCTCGGTTTTGCCCGGCGGTTCGCCACTTACAAAAGAGCCCTGTTGATCTTTCAGGATCTGGAACGTCTTAAAAAACACTTCAAGGACCGCTGGCGCCCCATACAGATCATCTTCGCCGGCAAGGCCCATCCCGCTGACGACCCCGGCAAAGTGATTCTGCAAAACCTCATCAACCTGTCACGTGATCCCCGGATTGGGGGCAGAGTCGCCTTTGTGGAGGATTATGGCGAACAATTGGCCCAGTACCTGGTGCACGGGGTGGATATATGGCTGAACAATCCGCTGCCTCCTTTCGAGGCCTGTGGGACCAGCGGCATGAAAGCTGCTCTAAATGGTGTGCCACATTTAAGCATACTGGACGGCTGGTGGTGGGAAGGATTTAACGGCAAAAATGGTTGGGCTATAGAACACGAAGAAGCCTCAGGCAACCCCGATAGTAGCGATGCCGAGAAAATTTACAGAGCACTCGAAGAAGAAATCATCCCGCTTTATTATAAAATGTCTGACAGCGGCGTTCCCCACGATTGGATCAAGGTGATGAAGGCGTCCATGAAAAGCAGTTCTGCCGGATTCTCCGCTCGCCGGATGGTCAAGGAATACATTGAAAAGTTCTATTCCATAAGTATTCAAAAAATACTGAAAGATTAGTTCGTATCTTTTCGGAGGAAATCGGACATGGCGTTAATTGAAAAAATCCAAAACATATTTCCGCGGGCCACTGATATACCGAAAACCCTTTTGAACGGTATTCCCTGCATTCAGACCAGCTATCTCATAAACGGTGAGATTCGGGTCTGGGACGGTCCGCGCCAGGAGGTGCTCTCGCCCGTTTGGGTGGCGGGAGATACGGATCCGAAGCCTTTTTTCATTGGTGAATATCCGCTGTTGACGGAAGCGGAAGCGTTTCAGGCCCTTGATGCGGCGGTTGCCGCCTATGATCATGGTCGGGGGTTGTGGCCCACCCTGTCCGTGGCCGAGCGAATTGATCACATGGAGAGGTTCGTTTTTCGAATGATCGAAGCAAAGGACCGGGTCGTGCGATTTCTGATGTGGGAGGTTGGAAAATCTCTTCAGGATTCGGAAAAGGAATTCGACCGGACCATTAAATATATTAACGATACCCTCGCCGCGCTTAAAGACCTGGATCGAATTTCTTCCCGGTTCACTATCGAGGAGGGAATCATCGGCCAGATTCGGCGCGCCCCCATGGGCGTCGTGCTCTGCATGGGACCGTTCAATTATCCGCTCAACGAGACATTCACCACATTGATGCCGGCGCTTGTCATGGGAAACACCGTGGTTTTAAAGCCGCCCAAGCACGGCGCGCTTCTTTACGCACCGCTTCTGGCGGCCTTTTTCGATGTTTTCCCGAAAGGCGTTATCAACGTCATCTATGGTGAGGGGAGAAAAGTAATTCCCCCGCTCATGGCATCCGGCAAGATCAGCGTGCTGGGGCTGATCGGTACGAGCAAAACGGCAAACGCATTGAAAAAGCAGCACCCAACTCCTAATCGCCTTCGTTGTGTGCTGGGGTTGGAGGCCAAGAATCCGGCCATTGTGCTGAAAGGTGCCGATCTTGATCTGGCCGTACGGGAATGCGTTCTCGGCTGCCTTTCCTTTAATGGGCAGCGTTGCACGGCGCTTAAGATCCTCTTTGTGGAAGCCGGCATCGCGGACGCGTTTCTTGAACGCTTTAGCGCAGCCGTTAACGCCCTGTCCTTTGGGATGCCATGGCGGGAAGGGGTTTTCGTGACACCGGTCGCGGAAAAAGGCAAGACGGATTACCTGCGGGAATTGGTGTCGGACGCTGTTGCGCAAGGTGCCCGGGTGGTCAATACCGCCGGGGCAACGATTTTCGGCAGCTTCTTTTTTCCCGCCGTCCTGTATCCGGTCCACCATAAAATGAGAGTGTATCATGAAGAGCAGTTCGGACCGGTGATTCCCGTCCTGCCTTTCGACAAGATCGATGAGCCCATTGAGTATATGATCAATTCGAGCTACGGCCAGCAAGTCAGCATTTTCGGAAGCGATCCGGACCAGATTGCGCGATTGATAGACCCGTTGGTAAACCAGGTCTGCCGGGTCAATATCAACAGCCAGTGCCAGCGGGGACCGGACACATTCCCCTTCACAGGACGAAAGGATTCCGCGGAAGGAACCCTTTCCGTATCCGACGCCCTGCGCGTTTTTTCCATTAGAACACTGGTCGCCGCCAAGCAAACAAATTTGAACAAGCAGATCATCACCCGCATCGTACGGGATCATAAAAGCAAATTCCTGGCGACCGACTTTATTTTGTAAAGAAAGAGGATGCTGGAAAATATCGCCATCCTGAGCAAAGCATCGCCATCAGGAATGACTGAGAGACAAAAGATGGTATGTGGGACGGGGCTATGTCGCATAATGGAGGTACAGTAATGACAAATTTGGTACTCCTTAGACA
>CAZDAB010000327.1:0-4337 GCA_964502855.1 uncultured Desulfobacteraceae bacterium
GGCATATAGTTGATATTCCGAGGATTATTTTTTGAGCATAACGCAGAGATTGGGCAAAAAGACCATTTATGGATGGACACTAGATAGGATTTTAGGATGAATAGGATATAATAAATCTTGTATATCCTGTATATCCTGTCAAATTAAGATTTAAATAAGGAGAAAAAACATGAAATGCCCGGGACAGGACAGCAGATACTGGAAACCAGGAGCTATTTTTAAAGCAAAATGTCCGGAATGCGGCCATAACGTTGAGTTCTTCAAAGACGATACAACCCGCAAATGTGACAAATGCGGTCACAAGTTCGCAAATCCAAAAATGGATTTCGGCTGTGCGGCATACTGCCAGTTCGCCGAAGAGTGCATTGGGACTCTGCCGCCGGAACTTTTGGCCCAAAAGGAAGATCTCTTAAAAGATCGCATTGCCATAGAAATGAAGCGGTATTTTAAACGGGATTTTAAGCGCATCGGCCATGCAATCCGGGTGGCGCGTCATGCGGAACGGATCGGCAAAAACGAAAGGGGTAATCTTGCGGTGATACTGGCCGCCGCTTATTTGCATGACATCGGTATACATGAAGCGGAAAAAAAGTATAAGAGCACCGCTGCAAAATACCAGGAACAGGAAGGGCCGCCCATTGCGAGATCCATTATGGTAAGCCTTGGCGCCAATGACAAACTCATAGAAGAGGTGTGTGATATCATCGGTCATCACCATCACCCCCGAACTGAAGAAACAATTAATTTTAAGGTGGTGTATGATGCGGATTTAATTGCCAACCTCGAAGAAAAACATAAAGAAAAGCCCATAGATAATGACCGGCTGACCAAGATCATCGAAACGTCGTTTTTGACCGAAAGCGGTCGGGAAGAAGCAAGGAGGGTGTTGTTAAATTATGAAAGTATTACGTAAGATAATAGAAATAGATGATGAACTTTGTGATGGATGCGGTCAGTGCATCCCCTCCTGCGCCGAGGGCGCCCTTGAAATTGTCGATGGCAAGGCGCGCATTGTAGCGGATAAACTCTGTGACGGGCTCGGTGCGTGCATGGGAGAATGTCCCACAGGTGCGCTAAAAATTGTTGAACGGGAAACCGAAGAGTTTGATGAAGAAGCCGTTGAAAAACACTTGGCGGAAAAAGAAAAACAAGAGCCCACAGAACAAGCCGTTATGCCTTGCGGATGTCCGTCGACCACGATCCAGACGTTTGTCCCTTCTGAATCCGCTCGGACGCCCCACATTCCTGCCGCTGCCGGAACTGAAAGCGAATCGCTCCTTTCCCATTGGCCCGTTCAGATACGGCTCATCCCTGCCAAGGCTCCGTTTCTTAAACAAGCGGATCTTTTAGTGCTAGCAGATTGTGTTGCGGTGGCTTTTCCAACCCTTCACAGGGATTTTATTAAAGGAAAAGTGGTGATGATGGGATGCCCGAAATTCGATGAGGTTCAGGAATACGTGGCAAAATTTACAGAAATTTTCCAGACAGCGGGAATCAAGAGCATCACCACGGTGGTTATGGAGGTGCCATGCTGCGCCGGTCTTCCCGGAATTGTGAAAAAGGCATTAAAAGCATCCGGGCAGAAAATCCCTATGAATCAAATCGTCATCAGCACCCGGGGCAAGGTTGTGGAACAAAACAAATAGTGCGAGACCTTTGTAAAACGCCCCCTTTTGCCCAATTCCGGCGTCATGCTCAAATTTTAATCCTCAAAATACTCAATGTATTCCTATGGTTAAAATTTTCGCCTTCCTTGGTCTTGAACAAAATTGAACGTTTTTCAAAGGTCTCAGTGCCTGAAAGAAAAGTCTTCTTCAAAATGCCGGACCCTGTCGGGTCGATTAAGCCCACCTTAGTTGTGTTGTATCACCGGTGAATGATCGGGAAAATGGACTCATATATTATCACTCCAAATACTTTTACATGATCTGATATAAATAACCGCAAATTTATCCAAATATTATATTGGAGTTATGTTGTTAGTTTTGGAACTGCAAACAAGCCTATAATCGGACTTATCTCACGATTTCCGGCCAGCTGATATCCTAAAGATGTGGGGAGATATCTTGAACGAACAGTTTCTATGGTAATTTTTGTCTATAAGTATGAATTTTACAAAAGTAGGAGCGATCCCTCCTATGAGCAAACAATCAGAAGCAGATTTGCTCCCTTTACGATACAGGTTAAATTTTATTAACCTGGAATCAAAATCGTGGAGCCTGTTGTCTTACGGTCTTCAAGATCCCGATGGGCTCTTGAAGCCTCGGCCAGCGGGTATGTCTGTCGAATCTCGATCTTAACCACACCTTTTTCCACCACATCGAACAGATCGTGGGCATGGGCAAGTAAATCCTCCCGACTGGCGGTATAGGCCATAAGGCTCGGCCGGGTAAGAAACAAAGACCCTTTGGCAGCGAGAATCCCCGTGTCTATGGGGGGAATCGGTCCGGAAGACTGGCCGAAACTGACCATCATACCCATGGGCCGCAAACAATCGAGTGATTGCATGAAAGTGGAACGGCCTACGGAATCATATACTACGTCAACCCCTTTTCCTTTAGTGATCTCTTTTACGCGCAACATAAAATCCTCATTTCGATAGAGGATGGTATGATCGCAGCCATGTTTCTGCGCAAGATCAGCCTTTTCGGGTGAACCAACCGTTCCGATGACCGTGGCACCAATGTGTTTGGCCCACTGGCAGACAATCGAACCGACACCGCCGGCTGCAGCGTGGATCAAAATATGATCACCTGCTTTGACTTTGTAACAGCCGTGCAAGAGATAGCGAGCGGTCATCCCCTGAAGCATCATCGCTGCCGCCTGCCGGGTTGAAATGGTTTCCGGAAGCTTTACAAACCGATCGGCCGGGATGATTCTGGCTTCGGCGTATGCGCCGGGAGGCAGCCCGGCGTAGGCAACCCGGTCCCCCACCTTGAATTCACTCACGCCTTCGCCGACGAATTCGACAACTCCTGCGCCTTCCATCCCGGGGATGGCCGGCAGATCGGGCAAAGGATAAAGGCCGGTACGATGATACACATCAATATAATTCAGGCCGACCGCTTCATGACGAAGCAAAATTTCACCTGTTTTCGGCTGTCCCGGATCATACGTTTCCCAGCGTAACACCTCAGGACCGCCGGTTTTATGCATAATGACGGCTTTTACCATAAGACCTCCTTGCTCTGCTATTTCAAAAAAACTCAATCAGCGCGTTTAGAACGATACCTTACTCGAAATTTATAACGCCTGGTTCAGGTAAATCTAATGCGCAAAAGATTGACAGTCAAGATCGGCGGGCACATTTTGAATTAATCCGAATAATCCTTTAAAACATTGATTTGAGAGATCGGATATCACAACCGCTTTTGGACATTATTTTTATAAAATTACAACAGCCGGACGTCACCAAGGCAATGCTCGGATGTCAGATATATATAAGGTTTTTGATGTTATGGATATTTTCACATTATTGAAAATATCTGCAGGCTATTTTAAATACTTTGTGCATGCTCTGCACGAAAGACCCCCATGATTACATTAAGTGAGATTTTGAAAACACAGAGCAGTGGATAAGCAGCAGTTTTGTTTGGAAAAAATAAGGCCTTTATAATCACAAAAGATTTATATGGTATGTCTTTAATCTACTACAATGTGCCATTTTTTGTAATTTCCTTGACACGTTAGCAAAACTATGAAAAATAATGGTTGGAAAAGTTCCTGTTATCAATCTGTTAACCTGCACCTTCAATCTGGTTCTCTTTTCTGATATCTTAATTATTTTTATCCTAATGTTCGTTCAATTTTGGCTTGCCTTGACGCTTTGGCAATTAGGACTTTTTAATTCTTTTACAAAAGGAAAGCGTATGTGACCATTTTTAACCCCATTTCTTAATAGAGGTGGGGATTTTTATTTCAATTGATACTGATTAGATTTCACAAGATCGTTAATAGGCCACATAATGACAAGTTGTCTGGCCATGATCATGATAATTGGAAAGGGATAAAACGGATGGATGATCTGTCACCGTCGGACTTAAAAACAATCCTGCATTCCAAGCGTGCCAATATGTACTACTTAGAACACTGCCGTGTCATGCAAAAAGATGGCAGAGTTCTGTATCTCACCGAAGCTAAAAAAGATAATCTCTATTTTAATATTCCCATTGCAAACACTACTGTAATACTTTTGGGAACAGGTACTTCCATCACTCAAGCCGCGGTGCGTATGCTGGCTCAGGCAGGCGTGCTCCTTGGTTTCTGTGGCGGTGGTGGCACACCTCTTTACATGGGCAATGAGATCGAATGGCTGACCCCGCAGAGCGAATACCGTC
>CAZDAB010000328.1:0-4307 GCA_964502855.1 uncultured Desulfobacteraceae bacterium
AATTTTCGTCTTCCTTGATCTTAACGAAAAATCCTAGTTTTCGTTCGGGCACTATGTATGATATTTTGCTGTTTATCCAACCTAAGCACGTCAAGATATGGGGTGAGATGGAGGACCTTGATCCAGGACCGTTATTTGATGCTCTTCTAAACCGTGTCAAAAATATCCGTGTAGAAGACATCATGACGACCGACATAGTCACCGTCAAGCCTGATACCCACCTTTTTGTTATTATCGAAATCATGATTAAAAAGCATATTCGAAGGCTACCAATTGTCGAAGAGGGTCGAATCGTTGGGATCGTTTATCGATCCGATGTCTTTTACTATCTGCTAAGAAAGTTCATGGAGTAAAGGAGTGGAATTTGGTCTTTGCTAATATAATCTCTTTTTTCAAGGTATAAAATGCCCGTTGTTAAACATCGAAACATTCTCACCGGCATACAAGCCAAAGAAGCCATGCGACGAAACGTTAACCGTCTATCTTTGGACAATTCAATAGCTGTCTGCATCCGAAATATGATCAAATTTAAAAACAATGCAGTTCTTGTGTATGATTTTGAAGGTGCGCCTTGCGGCGTTGTTTCGAAAACCGATATAATGGGCGTGTATTATGCTGGTCTTCCTCTTGAAACGACTCTACAAGATATTATAGCCGGTCCGCCACACTTCTGCTACCTGGATGACAATCTTGAAGATGCAATCGAGATTATGCAAAATAAAGGCATACACCGTCTTTACGTCTTGGGAGCAGATTCTGATGAAGTCACGGGTACACTGGCTTATACGGACATTGTGGGACTATTGTATCGTTTCTGTCGAACCTGTTCTAAAAGTTTACGGAAAACTAAAAGAGCAGATGATGAACTGCCAAAGCTTAAAGTAAAAGAGGTCATGACAGCGAAAATTACTTTATGCAAAAAAAATGATTCCATCGAGCGGGTTGTCGAGGTACTCTCGACCCAACGGTTGGGTGCGATCTTAATCGTTGATAGGGAAATGGATCCGGTGGGAGTCATTTCGAAAACCGATATTGTCATTGCATATGTTCACGGAGTCTCGATACATGAACGAGCCGAAAACATTATGAATACACCTGTAACATCCTGTTGTTCAGAAGAACTTCTCTCCGAAGCCATTAAGCAAATGCTTTTGAACAATATTCAGCGGATATTTGTTTACATTGATAATACAAAGCATATTAAAGGTGTACTATCGCTTTCCGATGCTGCTCGCTTTAGGTCCGGAACTTGCAGGGCATGTGTAGCCAGTCGAATAATAGAAGGCATTTAGAATTTGTAAACTACAACTTTATAATAGGCCACGTTCGGGCGGAACATCCGGGACGCCCCTTAGATTATAAGGTTCTATTTTCTGGGTTGGCTAATTGGGACTGGTGGGGAAAGTTGAAATCTATGTAGGAGATTTACACCATGTCAAATTGGATTATTCTGTTCCTACTCTTGATTATAGTTTCTCTTGCTCTTGCATTGTTCAAGAAAAAGGCTGGGAAAGCCCCTGTTGATTTTCCGTATCAATCAAAAGAAGTGTTATGTTCTCCTGCTGAACGCTCTTTTATGGGTGCCTTGGATAAAATCGTTGGGGAAAGGTACAGGATATTCGCAAAAGTCAGGCTGGCCGACATTATTGATGTCCAAAGGGGACTTTCTGCTTCAGCTCGGCAACGTGCGTTTAACCGGATTGCCGGGAAACATATAGATTTTATTGTCTGTAATGCAAACGATCTTTCCATTGTTGGTGCAATTGAGTTGGATGATAAAAGCCATCTTAAAAAAGGGCGCAAGGAGCGGGATCAGTTGCTCGACAAAGCCCTTGACGCTGCAGGCGTTCTCATGCTTCGGGTAAAGGCACAGAGCACCTATTCAATCAAAGAGGTTTCGAGTGACCTATATTCTGCTTTCAATATTAAGGTGGGAGGCAAACCGGAAGAAATTCCAGATCCGTCTGAAACCGTTAAGGAACCAAATGGAAAACAGATCGATGAAGCAATAGATAATTCGAATTTCGGAACCGCAGCGCCGGTGTGTCCGAAATGCGGTGGAGAATTAATCGAAAGGGTTGCAACAAAAGGTCAGTATGCCGGTCAGAAGTTCTGGGGGTGTTCGAACTTTCCCAAATGCAAGTTTACCAAGAAGGCAGAGCAAACACCGGGGTCACAGTCGGAATTGAACCTTGATCCTTGATTGTCAGCCTTTTCTGTGAGTTTCCGACTTCGCTCTTAGAGCTTCGGGCTTCGCTCTTCGAGCTACGACGAGACAAGTCGGCCCGACAAGAAAAACGTATAACATACCCTTATCCTTGTTTTAAATTCGAATAATAATGGATTTAATAGTTGTTTGATTGCCACCGGTGGCAATCCGGAGTTCGGGGATATTGGATTGCGGAAAGAGATATAAAATGTGACAATAATCACATTTTACGTCCCAATTTAGTGGCATTGATCACAATATCGGCAGATACGCTTGACGTCCGTATTATTTTGTGAGATGATTACCAGTATGAAAAGGGATATATACGAAAATCTGTTGGAATGGAAATCATCACCCAGAAGGAAACCGCTTCTATTGCAGGGTGCACGCCAGACTGGCAAGACCTTTATCCTTAAGCAATTTGGCCGTGACGAATACGAGAAAATCATATACTGCAATTTTGAAGAAAATCCGGACTTGGATCAGTTTTTTCATCAAGATCTTAATCCCGGAAGAATCCTTGCGGACCTTTCCATTTATATGAATCAAACCATAAAACCCGGAGTCGATTTGCTGATCTTCGACGAAATTCAAGTTTCAAACCGGGCTCTGAATTCGTTGAAATATTTCCAGGAACAAGAAAACAGTTTTCATATAGCGGCGGCGGGATCCCTGCTCGGTGTAAAACTGTCCGCTCCAGGATCGTTTCCAGTCGGGAAGGTGAATTTTATGCATCTTTATCCGATGACCTTTTTGGAGTTCCTTGATGCCATGGGAGAATCCAGATACAGACGGTTAATAGAAAATATCGACTCGTTTACCCCTCTTGGCCAGGCATTTCACGCATACCTGATAAACTTATTGAAGCGATATTACTTTGTCGGAGGAATGCCGGAATCGGTTAAATGTTTTTCAGAAACGGGCCAGGCTCGGGAAACCCGGGCGATTCAGCAGGAAATTATCAAGTCCTATGTTTTGGACTTTGCAAAGCATGCACCAGCCGCTGACATACCTAAACTAACGATAATATGGGAGTCCATTCCGAAACATTTGGCAAAGGAAAATAAAAAGTTCATTTTTTCGGCTGTCAAGAAAGGGGCACGGTCACGTGAGTATGAAAACGCACTGGCCTGGTTAGAAGATGCGGGCTTGATTTACCGGGCAAATGCCGTTGAGACCTGTAAGCTGCCGCTAAAACATTATGCCGACCACAACTGCTTTAAAGTATATGCTTTGGATTTAGGGCTGCTAGGGGCAATGGCAAATTCTCCATTAGAGCTATTGGTGAAGGGAGAACGCCTCTTTAATGAATATGAAGGAGCCTTTGTTGAAAATTATGTTGCACAGCAATTGGTGTCACATTTCAGCCAAACGCTTTATTACTGGCGAAGCAAAGGTGGAAAGGCAGAGCTTGATTATCTTTGCGAACTGGGGGGTAAAATCTATCCTTTTGAAGTTAAAGCAGGCCTGAATCCTAAAAGTAAAAGCCTCAAATCCTATGATCAGCAATTCTCACCGAGTCGGCTTGTACGATCAAATCTCCTCAATTTTAAGAAGGACGGAAAAATCTGCAACTTGCCTCTTTACGCCGTATCGTTAATTTCGAGACTGATCGAATCAACCTGTTAATGGTGTAAGGTGAGAAAGGATTGGATCAAACCTTGATTCTTGATTATCAGCCTTCGATGTAAGATTCCGACTTTGCTCTTCGAGCTTCGACCCGACAAGACACGAGACGAGACGGCCCGACAAGAAAAACGTATAACATACAGGTAAGCGTTCATAGGTTCAAAGGTTCCCGGTTCAGGGTTGATGGCCTTGCTAAGGATTATGACCTGAATCTTGCATGAAAATTAATAAAAATCTTTATAATTCTTAATTGAAGCGGGTTTAAACAAAATCATAAAATTATATATTTTACCCAAATGTTAAACCCGCCTGCCACTTCGAGGCATGAGCGGGCAGGTCGGATGATGATCTTTTTTTATTCATTAATTTTCACCCAAAGGGCGAGTCGGTGGCTTCCATCTGCTGCGTTATTAATGATCTTGGTCGCGGTAGGAATGCGAGTTACCTCGCACCCCCCGCACAGATCCCG
>CAZDAB010000329.1:0-4274 GCA_964502855.1 uncultured Desulfobacteraceae bacterium
AATTTTCGTCTTCCTTGATCTTAACGAAAAATCCTAGTTTTCGTTCGGGCACTAGTTAAGGGAACGGGCTTATCCGGATTTATGCCATAGAATGTACAAGATTTTGTGAGCGCTTCGCCATGTAAAGTCTTGCGTCGGCCTTTGAGATTAATTCTTTTTCGTTTTGCTTAGAATGGAGCTCGCTGGTAGTAGAAATACCACAGCTTATTTTTACCTTGATCTTTTTAGATTTCCACCTGAAGTCATGATTCTCAACAGTAGATAATACCCTTTTCAACAGCATTTCCGATCGTTTCATTTCAGTATCAGGTAGAATAATTGCAAACTCGTCACCCCCATATCTTGCCAGAATATCTGTTTGTCGTACTGAAGTTTTTAAGCAGTCAGCCAGATCCTTAAGTACAAGATCGCCTGCCTGATGGCCTTGAGAATCGTTGATAACCTTGAAGTTATCTATGTCAATCATGATTAGGGAAAGCGATCTATTATATCTTTTTGCCCTTTGGAATTCTTTGTGAATAATGTCCTGGAACCCTTTGTGATTTAAGATGCCGGTAAGCCCATCTTTAACCGTCAATTCTTTAAGCCTATGATATTCCTGGGCATTTTTCAGGGACATGGCCAGAATGTTGGATATGGTTGACAGTAGCTCCAGTTCCTCATTGTCGAGCTTTTCCCCGTTTTTTGGCAGAATAACAAGCATTCCCAAAGGCTTCCCCGCCAAACTTAAAGGCATGACCCGCTGTTTGGAAAATGATATGGAATCGGATGAAGAAATTTTGACACTGGATGAATACAGATGAAAATCAATCTCTTTTATTAAAATTTTTTCCCCTGACAGAGAGTAAAATTTGTCGACGATGTCTTGTTTTAAGTTTTCCAGTATTTCCTTATTGATTTTCCTTTCCGATAAATGGAAGGCAAGATTCCATTTGGAACCTATGCGGTAAAGCATGGCCAAAAGAGCAGGTTTTATAACATTTAAAAGGCCTGCGTCTAAAACCCGGGGAAGAATCATACTCCAGTTTAGATCGTATGCCACCTCGCTGGTGAGTCGATTGATAAAGCTAAACTCCTGATTCTTCCTCCTGAGGTCTTCTTTTTCCTTTTCAAGGCTCTGGTTAACCTCTTTTAAATCATTAATCATCCCCAAAATATTAATAAAAGCCTTTCGATTTTCAATTCCACCTAAAACGGTTTCATAGATCCGCTTCGAAAGATTGGATCGAGAAATAAAACCATAAGCGCCCGCCTGGAGTATCTCAGATATCTTTTCTGCTTTTTTGTCTTCACCATAAAGGATAAAACAGGACTTGGATTTGTGCTTCTGAAGAAGATCCATCCAGTCACAGGCACGGTCCCCAATCAGGTCGTAATCGGCAAGAATTGCGGCAAAATCATTTTCAAGGATAATATCTTCAATCTCTTCAGAAAGAGATATGATATCGATATCAAAACCTTTAGTCCCCAGAATTTGTTCGAAAAGATTCCAGTCCTTTTTTTGATCGCTTATAACTATGATTTTATCATCCATATGTATGCCTCTTGAAAGCCGATGCGAATATTTCAAAAAGAATTGAGTCAGTTTTATGAAAGTTTATAGAATAATTGGAACATGTTATCCTGTTGAAACTGTTATTCCAGTCATTTTTTAAAGTTAAATGCAATACTTGTGCCAGTATAAAAAGAATATAAATTCTTCCTAAAATTTGCAGAAGTTAGGTTCCCTTTTAATAAACAGTGCTGCCGAGGATAATACAGCAGCAACGCCATGTTATAAAACAGGGAAAAACAGGGGAGTAAAGCTTGTCCCCGGAAGAATAAGTTCAGGGAGTGTCAAAATATTAACACTATCGACAAAAAAACCGGCATCAAAACATTTTTACCCCGCCTGCCCCGCCTGTCGAAGCAACCCGTAAATCCCGCTATCGGGGACCTACGGGACAGGCAGGCATATGTTTAATATTCCGAGGATTATTTTTTGAACATAACGCAGAGATTGGGCAAAAAGACCATTTGTGGATGGACACTATTTAACTTGATTAGGAATTTTTAACTTATAGGTGGTATGATAGTTGCATATTTTTCTTGCGATTTATTATTTTCCATTCTTCTTTTTTTCATTCGAGGTGATTGATATGCAATCGGAAGAGAGACGTTCCTTTGTCAGGGGAAATTTTTCTTTTAACGTCAAATTCAAGACAATGACAAAGGATGAATATGAAGATCTGAAAAAATCTAATGAGGCAATTTTCCCGCCGTTTAACCAAGAACAGAGTGTTGAAGTTAATAATGGAGAGATGAATGATGGCCATCCTGTAAGCGCCTCATTGATAAATCATCTCGTCCAGATGGACGAAAAACTGGATCAGATTCTAGACCTATTATCAAAGGATAAAACAGTAAATGGGATGTATAATCAGGGAGTCGGCCTAAATATTAGTGGCTCGGGAATGAAAATAATGGTGGATAGTTCCCTTGAACACGGACGGGTCATTCATACAAAGTTTTATCTCTCCAAGTCTCCTCTTATTTATATGGACATATTTGGTGAAGTTGTCCATGTCACGCAGGTGGATAATAAAGACGGTGAAACCCATTACAATCTGGGGATAAAATTTCTTGATTTGAGCATAAACGACAGGGAAAGGATTATTTCTTCTGTATTTCAAAGGCAGAGGGGGAATATTAGAAAAATAAAAAGTGTGCTATGATTTTCTTTTTCCTCAAAATCGGAAAATTTTTCCGCTATCCTTTTGTTGGAAAGGGCCTTTTTTGCCATAAAAAGGATTCCCATTAATTCTATGCAAGATTCAAGTCATAAAATATTATATTAAACTAAGGAGATGGAGGCCCATGGATTTAAACATGAAAGTTATGATCGTTGATGATTTTGCCACAATGAGAAGGATTTTAAGAAATATTCTCAAGCAGATTGGCTTTAAAAATATTATTGAGGCCGATGATGGCAAAAACGCCCTAAAAGAGCTAAAAAAGGAAAAAGTTGATCTGATAATGTGTGACTGGAATATGCCGGAAATGCCGGGGATCGAACTATTGAAAAGCGTCAGATCGGATGATGAATTAAAGGACATACCTTTTGTCATGGTTACGGCCGAAGCCCAGAAAGATAATATTGTTGAAGCTGTCAAGTCAGGGGTAAGTAATTACGTAGTGAAACCGTTTACAGCCGAAACAATAACTGAAAAACTTGATAAGGTATTTGACGGCTGATCTTAAGTTTTTTAACGGAACGTATTATTATTATTACTATGATAATGTTTTTTTTCTAAAGAGACGGGCCTTCAATGCCGAATAAATAGGTAATACGGATATTGTAATAAAAGTAGGGGGTTGAAAAATGGATATTAACAGAATATATGATTCATTCCAAGGGCAACGGTCATTACCCAAGAAGGTGGATAGTGATTGTGGGTTCAAGAAAGTTTTTGACAAAAGAATTAATGGAATGAATGCAGCAACTATGTCACCATCTATGGGCAGCAAGGCTGACGTCATTAAACATGGTGATAAAATTCTAAACCTTTTAGATGATTATACAAGAGAGTTGGCCGATCCCGCAAAGACATTAAAAGATATCGGGCCTTTGGTGAAAAATATTGAAAAAGAGGTAAGCTTAATCGAGGCCGAGTCTGCAGATGCCGTTCATAACGATAAAGCGCTTAAAAAAATTATCAAAGATCTGGCTGTAACTGCCAATGTCGCTGTATATAAATTCCATCGAGGGGATTATATATAATATTATTTCAAAAGGCATTTTCAACCATACGGAGCTTTTTGAGTTTGTTTTAGCAGGATTCCTCTGCTTACCGCCGCAAACCCACGCTTATACCAACGAAGGCATATTTCATTTTTCATTTTATATTGACACCTTAAAAAAAATAGCAAATGAATACAAATATTTCACACGAAATCTGCAAGATGAACGTTTTGTTCTTGATTTGTTAACCAATTAATAATAATGGTTTAAAATCCAACCTGGAAAAGCTCGTCCTCCTGCCGAGTAGAGTAAGGCGGACCAGGCCGAAAAAAATGCCACAAAGACACAAAGGACATATTTTTAATTTTTTTAGTGGCTTTGTGACTGGGTGACGAAAAAAATGTTTTGCCATAGAAAGCACAAAATTCACAGCTAAGCGCCTAAAAAGGTGATAAATTCGATTTTTTACGAATGTTTCAATTATATGCTTAAAAGATAAGATCAATGACAAGTATATTAGTCATAGACGATAATCCCGCAATAATAAAGTTGA
>CAZDAB010000330.1:0-4272 GCA_964502855.1 uncultured Desulfobacteraceae bacterium
TACATATTTGTAATTTTAGGGTGCCTCAAGTAAGTTTATGCGTAGGCTCTATAAAATAATTATTTCGATTAATAAAACGAGTCTAATTTTACATTTTAGATGTTTCATGTAAACTAAACCGCCTTTTCCTTACATTACAACAGACAAATAAAACCAGACTTAGGGTACGTTGGTGCAGAAAGTGCTTGACGGTTAATGTTAGATATAAAAGTTGCAGGTTATGCCAAGATTAGCCAGATTAGATGCCCCTGGTGTGTTGCACCATGTCATGGGCCGGGGCATTGAGCGAAAAAAAAATATTTTTAAGCAATACGGATCGCAATGATTTTATAGGACGCCTCTCAGCACTGACCCAGGACGGTGCCATGGAGATCTATTCTTGGGTTTTGATGCCGAATCATTTTGATCTGCTTTGTAAAACAAAAAATCTACCGCCCCATTTTTATTAAGATCACTGCTATATGATGGCACCTGACCCCGTTCAAATCCTGCGGCAATGCCCTATTCAAGGTTGTTATAATTGACGGTCTCGTAAAAAGTCCGAAAAATGGCATTTTATCCATTTCGCCCTTAATTATTTCAATAGGTTATAAGGACGATTTTTGATTATTTTGACTTTTTACGAATGCATCATAATTGGCTTATAACCATTTTCTGACTTTATAACGGAAACGTACACAGGAGATGAAAATCGCTCCTGGCCTTTTGCGTAACCCGTATAGTCCGAATTGTTGTCATGTGAAGATTGTCCAATTTTTTTCAATTTTTTACCTTATACAAACCATTTCATCACAATTCCAGCATTGCAACCTTGCGGCCCCGGCTGCAGCAAAGCAAAAAACCCCTTCCTTCAGGGTATTGAAGGTGCGGGGTTTCGTATCCCGGGCAAGCTGTTCAATGCATCCTTCTTCGGGAGTTGGAATTGCCGTAATATCTATGATAAATAAACTCTTGCTCCTAATTATCACAAATATCTTGACCAAAGCTTCAATTTATCATATAAAACAGGTCATGCATGACGATATACTTGTAAAACGAATACAACACATCCAATTACCACCCAATCGATCCGCCTTTCTCTGGGGGCCTCGCAAAACCGGGAAAACAACGTTGCTGAAACAGCAATTCGCCGATGCCTTCTGGATCGATTTGCTGGATTATGATCTCTTTTTAACGCTCAGCCAAAAACCCGCTCGCCTGGGGCAGATTTTAGAAGCCCAGTCGTCTAAAACGGTCGTCATTGACGAGGTACAGAAAATTCCGCATCTGATGGACGAAATTCACAGGCTCATTGAAAACAAAAGCTACCGATTTGTCCTTTCCGGTTCCAGCGCCCGCAAATTCAGAAGAGGAAATGTGAATTTGCTCGGTGGCAGGGCCTGGCGTTTTGAGCTCTATCCCTTTGTGACCTCCGAGCTAAAAGATGATTTCGATCTGGATCGGGCACTGGTTTTCGGCCTTTTGCCGTCTCATTACCTTTCACCGGACAGCGAAATGGATTTAAAGTCCTATGTCAATGATTATCTCAAAGAGGAAATCCAGGCCGAGGCATTAACGCGCAATATCCCTGCGTTCTCCCGTTTTTTATACAGCGCGGCCCTAACCAACGGAATGCTGCTGAATTATTCGAACGCTGCGCGAGACAGCGGCGTTTCCGCAAAAACGATTCGAGAATATTATCAAATTCTCGAAGACACCCTTATCGGCAGGCAACTGATGCCCTGGAAAAAATCAAAAAAAAGACGATTGATCGAGACCGCCAAGTTTTTTTTCTTTGACACGGGGCTTGTCTCGGCCCTTTTGAATTATAAATCCCTTTCACCGGGTACGATGGCATACGGTCGCGCATTTGAACATTTTATTCTTCAAGAGTGCTGGGCCTATCGGCATTACAGCCGACTCGATTTTCCCATCACCTTCTGGAGAACCGCCGGCGGTTCGGAAGTGGACCTTATCCTGGGCGATGCAGAGGTTGCCCTGGAAATTAAATCCTCCGTCAATGTAAAGGAACGGCCAAAAGGCATTCATCTTTTTCAGGAAGAGTATCATTGCAAAAAACGTTTGATCGTATCAAAAGAGCCCTTTCCCAGGAAGTTGAATTCAAACGTCACGGTTTTGCCGTGGAAAATATTTTGTGAGATGCTCTGGGCAGGCCAAATTATTTGAATTTTACGCCCGGATCGCCGCAGCCCTCGGTTTCCAGAGCGCAGTTCTTTTTCTGCCCGACAAAAAAGGCATACAGTGCCAAATACTAGGGCACGTTCGTGCAGAGCTTGCTTAAAAAAAAATCATCTAAAAAATCTATAACCTTTGAACCTGTGTTATCTCCGGTATATCACAGCCGCACCCAACCCAGTGATAATCATAAAAAACCGGCAACGGTCAAAACTCATATGGAACAACAATGCTCAAATTTATTCTTCCAGGTTATCTATTCTACTATGAAAAACTTGCACACAACCCCTGGAACTCTTATTTACGAACGGTATTTCATTTAAAAGAATGAATGAAAGCGTGGTTGTTACCTCCAGGGGCCAGGGGCGGGCTGTTTACAAGACGATACACGCCGCGGCTTATCGCTTCCAGCATCCCTGAGTCCCTCATGGCATAGAGCGTTCCGGGATGAATGCCTGCCGCCCTTCTTTTACGCTACGAAAGCAAGCCTTACAAGGCGCTCAGGAAATTTAGGCGGTCGCCACCAACGAGGTGCCGTCGCCAATGTGCTTCGTCCAAATTCATGAGCATAAAACATTCATCCGTAATTGAACCTTTGCTGCTTTTATGCTAAAGTTTCTTTTATAATAGAAGCTCTTGACATGGGCTGTGGTTGTGATAAGTTTTCGACAAACCCAAAACTTTTAATAATCAACGGAAAACTTTAGTGTATAAAAGAAACTTATATATTGAAAAAATTCGTCCATTTATCGGTAAACCTGTTATTAAGGTGATTACAGGGATGCGGCGGGTAGGGAAGAGTTGTTTCCAGCAAATGATTATGAATGAACTGCGTGACCAGAATGTCGCTAAGAAACGCATCCTGTATATTAATAAGGAATCCTTAGAGTATGATTTCATTCAAAGCTATAATGAATTAAACTGTTATGTGGAAGATACCTTTACCGGTATTAAAGGGACAAAATATTTGTTTGTCGATGAGATACAGGAAATCGAAAACTGGGAAAAAGCGATCGCGTCTTTTTTTGCCCGTGGGGATTTTGACATCTACATCACCGGTTCCAATGCTCATTTACTTTCTTCTGAAATTGCTACATTAATATCTGGGAGATATATTGAAATACCTGTTTACTGCTTGAGCTTTGAAGAATTTCTTCTATTTAGAGATAAAAAAATTCAAAGCAAAAATGAAGAATTTTCTAATTATATGAAGGTGGGTGGATTTCCGGCAATTCACTATTTTGGTTTTAATCAGGAGGTCGTCTATCAGTATATAAACTCAATATACCACACCATTCTTTTAAAGGATGTCATTAAAAGGAACAACATCCGCAATGTATCCCTTTTGGAAAATATCGCTCAGTATATTTTCAATAATATCGGTAATATTTTTACAGCCAAAAAAGTTTCCGATTACTTGAAATCTCAAAAGATTCGTGTCGGTATTGAAACGATGCAAAACTACATTTCACACCTTGTATCGACATTTGCAATATTTAAAGTTCCCCGTTTTGATGTCAAAGGAAAACGATTGCTCGAGCTGCATGAAAAATATTATTTAGGGGATATCGCCTTGCGTCACGCCCTGTTTGGATATCGAGAAGGAGATATATCAGGAATATTGGAAAACTTGGTTTTTCTCGAATTAAAACGAAGGGGATATAAAATTGTTATCGGTAAGGCAGGTAAAAAAGAAATCGATTTCATCGCAGAAAAACGAAGCCGAAAAATCTATATTCAGGTGGCATATTTACTTGCATCCCCGGAAACCATCGAAAGAGAGTTTTCAGTTCTATCTTCATTGAAAGATAATTATCCCAAGTACGTTATCAGCATGGACAAAATATTTGGCAAAGATGTTGAAGGGATTCAAAGAATCAATTTGGTAGATTTTTTATTAAATCCTGAAATATAAAATAGCTAATGAACCCTTAGACATGAGTCTGTTGATTAATGGTCTTTTCGCACAATCTCTGCGCCTGCCCTGTGAAATGCGGAGCCTATTTCTCTGGGGTTATGCTCAAAAAATTAATTCGCCAAAGTTGATAAACTCGTAAAAAGTCAAAATTGAGACGGCAAAGTAAAAAGTTCAAGTTC
>CAZDAB010000331.1:0-4271 GCA_964502855.1 uncultured Desulfobacteraceae bacterium
CTAATTATTTCAACCACTTATGATTTTGAAACCTTATTTACTGTCAAACTTAAGCCTGAACGAAAACTGTCTTTTCCGCCAATATCTGCGTCAGACTCAAATTTTAATCCTCGAAATACTACCAGTATTCCTGTGGTTAAAATTTTCGTCTTCCTTGATCTTAACGAAAAATCCTAGTTTTCGTTCGGGCACTACTTGAGTATATTAGCGAGATTGCATCGGCCTTTTTCTGTAATTGAATATTCTTTTCCATGGACAGGATCGAAAGAATAAGAAGAAATCAGTTCTGCCCTGCACAACTCATCAAGACCTTCTTGTAGTTGTATTTTGCTGAAAGGAAGTTTACGCATGATAAATTTTTCCCACAACTCTGTAGTATCGTGGCTAATATAAAGTTCTAAAATGTTAACCGCGATTTCAGAGAAGTTATCTATCAATGATGTCTGAGAAAGATATTTACTTTTATTTTTGTATTTTTTAATAGTTTCTTTTAAAATTGTATTTTCATCATTTAACTCTTTCATTTTTTGTTTAAGCAACTCATTACTTTCTCGTAAAGCATCATTATTATCCTTAAGCTGACCAATATTCTGTTTTTGTTGTTCATATGCGTGTTTGAGCAAGTCGAAATGGGAAGCCTCAAGGACTTTTCCTTTAATGGTGCCAAGTATATTTATAATATCCATTTTCTGTCCTTCAAATGTGGCGCTCAACGGCAGCGGAGCCGGAAGGATTCGCTACCGGTCGGAGCGAAAAGTTAGTTTGTGAGAGTATACCACAAAAATCGTGCGTTTCAAAACCTTTGATCGCTTGCCGGAAGTTCAACCTTGCAGGCAACTTGTTCCGGTTACATATATCCATAAAAAATCAAAAAAGGCAGCTCCTCTGAAATGAATTTCCCCTTATTGAAAAACGATATTTCGAGATATTTTAGAGATAATATTTGTGGTATATTGGAGTAATAGGAAAAGTTCACCCTTATAAACAAGAATAAATATACATTTTATGGAAAAATTGAGTTATAATTAAATGATATTCTGAACTCTGATAAAAGGAGGGCATTATGGCAATTTCGGTTATGATCCAACGCACATTTAGTGACAAGGAAAAAGCAGCCAAGTTGGCTCCACTGATCGTAACACTCCGATCTCTGGCCACAATCCAGCCTGGTTACATTACCGGCAAGACATTTCGCTGCATGGACTGCCCTGGTGAATACTTGGTTATCAGCACCTGGAACAGCCTTGACGACTGGAACCGCTGGCTGCAAAGCGAACAACGTATAGCACTTCAAAAACAGATTGATGATTTATTGGGGGAAATAACTCAGTATTGGATCTACGAACCCCTGGTTGGTGGAATTATTCCGCAATTTCAGGATGTGGCGGAATGAGTTATTCATCGTACGTAATTTGATTTGCTTGCTTGAAACTCTCATAGCAAGAATGAAATTCTCCACAGGAACCTAGGGCAGGGATATTTCTTGAAATGCTATGAACAGCATTGATGCTGTTGGCAGCCACTTTCTTGAGCTCGAATGGAAATTTGGAGAATATTTTATACGCCAAAACATAAAGGGAAATGGCATTTTGCCAGACCCTGAGTTTTTTAAAACCTCTATTGATGTTTTTTCGACCCATGATGGGTTTATCTCATAAATCATATTTTTTTTCAATATCATGCAAAAAAGACCCAATATTTCAGTATTCCATTGTTCCGTCATTCCAATTGTGAGCGAAGCGAACTCACTTGTATTTCCTTGGCGTTATCCAAAAATTAAGTAAATATTTACATAGATTTTATGTAATTTGTCCCACAATTTCATATAGTTCCATATAAATTAGCGCCTCTATCCTCCTCGTACAATTTATTTAACCCCTTAATATTTAATAATATTTACTATATTTTTCGATTTTGCATGACTTTTACATATAATTTACAGAATAAATTCATAAGGTTTTGAACTGGTTGTCAACGGAATCGAGCAAAGACTTTAAGTGACCGTTTCATGAAGCTTTGTGTCTTCAACAATGAAGACCAAGCAACCCTGAACTCCCCTCCGGGGAAAAGCCAAAGCCGGGCACTCTGAAACCGGATCATTTACTTTATTGTTTTATCCATTATCAAAAAGAATAAAATTATGAAAATTACCAAAACCATTATGTGGATATTTTTGTTTACTCTATGTACCTTTTTAATTTGTGCGAGTTTGGTATTGGCGGGTCAATCTTACGGTGTCGATGCTTATGTGACTGACTGGACGGATACAAATTATGTAGTCAAAGATGTGCACTCCGACTTTTATCCAAATACCAATGCGTTTTATGCATATTATGGCGCTTCAGCTTTAACAGTACCCTTTTCAAACATAACACGAATTATCGTCACTGACAGGATTTTAATAACCCCTTCAAAAAATTATTCGGAACCCAAATATTACTGCTTCGGGAAAATAATTCTAAAAAACGATGAGTCTCTTCAATGTTCCTGGACACCCAACGGGTGGAAAGGCGACAACAATTTTAATGGCGAAATCTTTATTGAGAAGAATTATTGGAAAGAAATTAAATTCGGGTGTTTTAATAATCTGAAGGAGAGGGCAGGGTCAGGCAAGCGAAGCGCTTATCCGTATACGATTCACGTCAGTTCTTTTCAGGATAAGCACGTCGCCAACAGCGTAGCAATGAAGCTAAAAAAAAAGGGTATCCCGGCATTTGTATGCCCCGCCCGAATTCCTAACAGGGGAGAATATCATCGCATTTTTATTGGGTTCTACAGAACTCTTAAGGAGACAAGGAAAGCCGCTTTAAAATTAAGAGGGGCAAAAAACCTCTATCCACTCGAGGCGAAAATGCCTTACGCAATTCAGGTTGGGACTTTCAACTCAGATCAAGAACTAAAAAATCTTGAAACCGACCTACAATCGAAAACATACATCCCATACAGTGTTCCAGACATGGCTGAGAATAGTAAAACCAGACTTTTGCTTGGAGCTTTTAGAACAGAGAAAGAGACTGCAATATTAACCAAAAAGCTGCAAGACGAAGGTTTCGAGGCAAAAGTGGTTAGGCGTTAAGATATCGTAACTTCTCAGGTTGTCAGGTTCCCCGCCACAGGCGCGATTCAGGCTGGCCGACCGACTCACAGGGGATTTGCTCAGCCCGAGGTACTTGCCAACCTCCGTTGCCGTCAGGTCCGGATACCGTTTGAAATAAACGGCCGTAACGGCGATGCCGCCGGTTAAAAGTAACCGCATAGCCGGTCAGAAGTCGTCGCATAATTTGAGCAATCGGCTTTTTGCCGGTTTTTAAAAGAAGATGGAGTAGCAAGGTGTGAAGGTCTTTTGCAAAACAGAACCGAGTCTTTCCAGAAACCGGTTTCGATCGGTATTGTCTTTAAAAATGTTTCGTCGCTCGATACCCCTGCATATGATATGATGCAAGGCACCCGGCGCATCTATTCTGGCTTGACGTGGCATGTGACTTCATTACCACAAACAAATTAAAAAAGAAACGCCTAAATTCAACCCCCCCTTTGTTCCAAGTCGCTTGAATGCTTTAATTAGAAGAATGTCTTGCGATTCAGTTAGCGCTGTGGCATTTGGGGTAGCCATTTGGGAACCGACCTCAAGTATTGCTCATAACTCTCTCCAAATTTCCGTCTCAATGTCGGCTCTTCGTAGAAAACTACGAAAATGTGTGCAGCAACGACGAGGAAAAGAGAATACAGCAAAACGAAGAAGGAAGAGTAGAGCATTGCCTCTCCAATTAACACAAGGAATAGACCGACATACATAGGATTCCGCACGTATCGGTACGGCCCTTGAAGGACAAGTCGCGTGGGAGGATCAAAGGGCGCCGGGGTGCCCCTCCCGCGTACTACGAAATCCTTCACGCACCAAAGGGAGACACAAGCACCAAGTGTGAAGGGAATCAGTCCGGCGTACTGTACGGTACCCATGTCGGCTACAACCCGGTGTCGAGTTGCTATAAAGATTCCCAAAGGTATCAGAAACGCAACGATGCACAGAAAAACAGGCCCTATCACTAAGGTCTTGAACAATGGCGAGTTGAATTTCATTTCTTTCTTCTAACGCCCCCAAATAAACTGCGTGCCTAAAACATATCGAACCTGCACGGCCTTTACGGTAAACCGTCGAGGCTTCTTCACGTCAGCTTCATTTGCATTGTTAGAAGTTTTTCTCTCTATTTCTTTTTTTTGTCTTTTAAATAAATTGCCTTTGAGGGTCCATCGCCAACAGCTCTTTCTTC
>CAZDAB010000332.1:0-4257 GCA_964502855.1 uncultured Desulfobacteraceae bacterium
TGCTTTTGCCCGGTACCGGCTTTTGGGATAACGTTTTATAATCCGCCTGAAAACATCTATGGCCGAGGATGTGGCCGATGCGTTCTTTTTTTCAAGAAAATACTTACTCAGGAGAATAATTTTAATCAAATTTCTTCTTGACTGGGATTTATTTTTTTATTAGGTAAGAGGGTTGCAATTGATCCCCAGTAGCTCAGTTGGCAGAGCAAGTGGCTGTTAACCACTGGGTCCGCGGTTCGAGTCCGTGCTGGGGAGCCAGACATTACACTCAGCGAACCGAAATTCACCAGGTTCGCTGAGTTTTTTTGCGCCCAATGTGGGGGGTCATATAGATTGAGGTCCTATGAATGGTGGATTGGTTTAGTCTTGTTATGATTTTTTTCGAGACTTTTAAAAGACTTATGAATTTTTTACAAAACATAAAGCTATAAAAAGCCGCAAACTATATGGCACAAAAATTTGGTGTTTTTTGATGATTTGTGCCATATAGTTTGCGGCTTTTTTGTTTCTTTAAAAAGACGATAATGTTAATTAAAACAGAAAGATATTGAATGTTATTAATCAAAGTTATACCTCCGTTTTTCTTACATTTTTGTAACTTAAACGGCGAAAAAAGGGAACTCCTAAATAATAGGCAAAACATATTGATAATACAGAGTTTTTTAAGATTTTCTGTGGGTTTTATGCGGCGGATAAAAATGCAGGTTTTTTGAAAAATGAAGCCCGAAAGGGTCTTATTGTAAGCTAACACAGATCAAGCAAAAGACATTAAAAAATAAAGTTATCTCCGATTTCCTCCGATTTTCTCCGATTTTCTCTGATTTTCGCCTATAAGACAGCTGTTCGATTATAAAAATATGTCTTTATTAAAAAAAAATAGGTTGACATTAAATTCCAAAGCGTGTAATTTTATAATTATTAACTTATATTCTTGATGAAATTTAAAGATGATCAACAAATTATTTAAAAATAGCGATATTAGAAGTATTCTAAATATGCCTATGCGGCGAATCGTTAATTTTACAGATAAGGGGTTGGTTATTCCTGTGGTAGATGCCAGCGGTGCTGGGAGTAAGAGAGAATATAACTATTTAAATTTATTAGAATTCGGGTTGATTGAATATTTATTTGATATAGGCATGCAAATTCAAATGGTTAAAAAAATAGTTGTACACTTGAGAGAGGACGGAGATTTTGAAAAGTGGGCAACAAACTTTGATGATTATTTCTTAAAGGTCGCCGAAAAATATGTGGCGTGGATTAACGATCAGGAAAAAAAGAGTAAATATTTCGCAAAAATGCGGCACCTATATGACCCAGAAAATACCAAAGATCCAAATGTGATTAAAAACAATCTTAAGCCCCAAAAAACATTTGGTTTTTTATTTTATTGTTTTAAAAGGGATGGTAGTAATAAAAAAAAAATTGTTCCATATGAAATAATTGTTCCTTGGGATGATCATAACTTTCTTGTAGCACCTTTCCTTTTTGAAGATATAGTTGCGGGTAGCGTGCTGACTGTGAATCTGGGCTTGATAAAAGAAGAGATCGACAAAAAAATAAATAAAAAACCCTAAAAAATTTTATCACTTAATATCATAAGTGTGTAATTACAGAAAACAAATACAAAGGAGTAAAAATATGGGTGTAAATTACAAACTAAAAGCAAGAATTATCGAACGGTATAGAACGCAAGAGAGGTTCGCCGTTTGTTGTGGACGAAAGCCTAACTGGA
Organism: uncultured Desulfobacteraceae bacterium; assembly: GCA_964502855.1. Taxonomy (GTDB): domain Bacteria; phylum Desulfobacterota; class Desulfobacteria; order Desulfobacterales; family UBA11574; genus S5133MH16. The sequence continues at coordinate 1,736 of CAZDAB010000332.1, forward strand.
TTAGCAGATTAATCCAAGGACAACAGCTTCCCAAGCCTGCCGAAAAACAGAAAATCAGGATGAAACTAGGAATTCCTGAAGAAGATATCGATTCTTATTTTTCTAGCGAATAAACAGGCAGGGTTGTGAAAAAAAATTATTCGATAACGGAACTTTCGAACATTCTTGGTCTTTCAGCGCGATCAACGCGAGAGCGCGCTCAAAACGAGTCATGGGCTCTATGTGGTGAGAACCGGCGCGTTTATCCTTTAGATGCCCTCCCTCAGGATGTTCGCAGAAGGGTATTGTCTCAAAAACTTGGAAGTGTTGTTGATTCTATTCCTTCTAAAAATCTTGTCGTTTCGAGGGCCGAAGCCGGTTTGAAAAAGTGGAGTAGCGCGACTAAATTTAATCGGAAAAAAGCCCAGGCACGCTATCGCATTTTAAATGAACTATCGAAATTTACCACAAACAAGGGCCTTAAACAAAAAGACGGTAGAAGACGTTTTGCTTCTTATTATAACACCGAGTTGATTAAGGTCGAGCCCTGGATTCTTGAAGAAATTCCGCATGTATCAGCTCATAATTTGGAGAAGTGGCTAAAAAAAGAGAAAGAGGGCGGATTGCCTGCGCTCTTGGGAAACTATGGCGTAAAAAAGGGGAATCGAAAAGCCGTTACACCAGAACAGAGCGCCTTTATTGTCGCCCACATTGTGCAAAAGCCTCATATTCGTGGATCGCATCTTTTTAAACTGCTTTGCAAAACTTTTGACGTTCACCCGAGTAGGCGGACGATTTTTCGTTTTATAAAAGATTGGAAGCAGGAAAACTTACAGCTATCCACGCTAATCGAAGATCCGCGCCGCTGGAAAAATAACCATATGGCCGCTTTTGGGAATGCCGGCGCGGACGTGCCGCACTTCGGGCATACCTGGGAAATAGACTCGACCCCTGCGGATGTACTCACCAAGGATGGGCAACGTCTTGCTATAATTGGGCTGGTTGATATCTATTCGAGACGGGCCATAATCCTTGTAGCCCCTACCAGCAAAAGCATTGCCATCGCAGCCGCTATGCGAAAAGCCATGATTGCCTGGGGCATTCCTTCACGAACCCGCATGGACAATGGACCAGATTATCAATCATTTCACGTTCAGGCGATCTGTAGTGCCCTTAAGATCCACACCCCGGAACTGCCCAAATATTCCCCGGAAAAAAAACCATTTATCGAAAGGTTTTTTGGCACTTTTTCTGTGGGCTTTGAAGAGCTTTTGCCGGGCTTTTGCGGGCATGGAGTCCGCGAGCGGCAGGCACTGAGAGAACAAGAAACCTGGGCGGCAAAAATTATGAAACCGGGCGGTGTTGCTGAAGTGGCGGTGACAATGGAAGAGTTTCAAGATCTAACAGATAAATGGATCAAGCTATATGAACAGACGCCACACAAAGGTCTGGGCAACAAAACTCCGCTTCAGGTTGCGTGCGCGAGCCACTTGCAACCCCCGAAGATTCGAGACGAACGCATTTTAGATATTCTCCTGGCCCCGGTAGGGCGTCGAACGGTTCAGAAAAAGGGTATATCTATCGACGCTTCTTTTTTTACCTCGCCGGAACTTGTTAAATATATGGGGCTTCGGGTTGAAACCAGACGAGATCTTAACAGTGCCGGGCGTCTGTTTGTGTTTGATGGTTCTACAGGAAAATATTTATGTCAGGCCACAAACGAGCCGCTGGAAGGCCAAAGGCTGGAAGATTATTTAAAGGCGAAAAAAGAACATTCTAAAGGGCTGAAGGGGTTAAAACGAGCATTGGACAAAATGAAGCCGGATCGCTCAGCGATTCAAACGCTTCTTGAAGATGTTGGATATGACGAATTGACGAATGTAATTCCTTTACAGTTTAATTTTGAAAACCCGGCTGTCGAAGAGGCCCAAAAGGCTGTTGTAAATGCCGAATTTGAGCAAGTAGGTGAAGCTCAGGAGCGAATATCTAAGGCGGTTAACTATTATTCTTCAACAGATTTTCTTTTAGACGATTCACACAAAACGTCAGAGGTCATTGACGCAGAAGTTGAAGAACTGAAGAGGTATCACAATAAAAATCTAAAGTCGGTTTTTTGATAGCTTTAAAGGAGGCGGTATATGCGGAACCATTTTGTTGAAACTAAAAACGTAAAACGATTTTGGGCAGCAGTATTTAGTGGCTTGCTGAAACCGTGCGTGGGGATTGAGCGATTCTTGCTTGTTTTTGGCGACCCCGGACTGGGGAAATCAGAGGCGGGCATACGGCTTCTAAATGAATATTTTCCATCTGTTCTTTGCTTCAAATGAGAATCGACCAATATATCAAGGCAAGAGACAGCCTGATGGATAAAGATCTCATTGCCTTTAACGGCACTCTTTTTCAGGTACTTTCTCTGCCGAAAAAACGACCGGATTGCCAGAAAAGCCAGGGTCCATCTCCTGTTGAAACACTGATCCAACAGATCGTTAACTGTTTTTAACCCTTCATCCTCCCCATCGTAAATTGGCACAAAACACGGTCAC
>CAZDAB010000333.1:0-4251 GCA_964502855.1 uncultured Desulfobacteraceae bacterium
AGACTTGGGCAACAGGTATTTCAAACGACAGATTAGAAAAACAAGGTAGAGGCTCAGCAAATGACGGCATCTGACGCAGTAGATGCGGTAAGATCGACAATCCCACAGGATTTCAAATTTTAAAAATATAAATCAATTTAATCCCTTAAAAATAAAAGGTATTTAATCCCATTTTAAAATTTGAAACGCTCAGTTTAGGTTACAATTAATTAGTGTTTATTACTCCACCATGTTTTCTGGCGTATGAAATAATCATATTGACCCGCCTGCTGATAATAAAATATAAACTATAATATTTTTTACTAACAAACGAATTGAAAAACGGCTACACACGTCTGCCGCTGTTCATGAGCAGAGAAAAATCCTATTTGTTTGGAAAATATTCTGAGGCTTCCGAACTTTTTTTGATTATAACAAGGTGAAAAAAATAATGATCCAAAAACCGACCTATGAAGAATTGGAGCAGAGAGTAAAGGAATTAGAAAAAGAAACCGTCCAAAGGAATCGAGAGGAAAAGGCATTAAGGGAAAAAGAAAATTTTCTCAAAATAGTCTTTAATGCGATTCAAGACGGAATTAGTGTTAGAGATCGAGATTTTAACTTAACATTAGCCAACCAATGGATGGAAAAGAAGTATGCATCCCAAATGCCGTTGGTGGGTAAAAAATGCTATACGGTTTTTCAGAAAAGAGACTCCATTTGCCCATGGTGCCCGGCCGTTTTAGCGATGAAGTCCGGTGAAATGTCCAGTGAAATTGTTCCGTATCCCTACCACGATGATCCTAAGGGATGGTTTAATCTCACGGCCTTTCCGGTAAGAGATCTCAATGGTGAAACCGTAGGATGCATTGAACATGTGAGGGATATAACCGAACGTAAGAAAACAGACGAAGCATTGAAGAAGAGTGAAGAGAAATACAGGGAGCTGGTTCAGAATGCCAATAGTATTATCTTGCGAATGGATACCAGAGGCGTGATAACCTTTTTTAATGAGTTTGCACAGGATTTTTTTGGATATTCAGAAAATGAGGTATTGGGTAAGAATGTGGTGGGCACGATAGTTCCTAAAATAGAGACGACCGGGCGCGATCTTTTTGAAATGATCCATGACATCGGGGTTCGACCGGAAAGATATGCCACGAATGAAAATGAAAACATGCGCAAGAATGGAGAAAGAGTCTGGGTTGCCTGGACCAACAAAGCCATTAAAGATAAATATGGAAATACAATAGAAATTTTATGTATCGGAAACGATATCACTGAACGCAAACATGCTGAGAAGGCGCTCTGGCAAGAAGAGGAAAAATTCCGAACTTTTGTTGAGCAATCTCCTTTTGGAATATCCATTATTGATGAGAGCGGCAAATATAAATACATCAACCCAAAGTTCATCGAGATTTTTGGATACACCCTCGAAGATATTCCTACGGGTAAAGAATGGTTCAAAAAAGCCTTCCCTGATCCGGAATATAGACATCAGCTTATTTCAATCTGGATAAATGACTTGAAAAAGTCAAAATTCGGAGAATCCCGGCACAGAACCTTCAAAGTGATCTGTAAAGACGGATCAAAAAAAATTATACACTTTAAACCGGTTACGTTGGAGACAGGGAATCAATTTGTGATTTATGAAGATATAACCAATCAGGAGCAACTGGAAGATCAACTCAGGCAGGCTCAAAAGATGGAGTCTATTGGAACCCTGGCCGGAGGGATCGCCCATGATTTCAATAATATTCTTGGAATAATTCTGGGCAATGCCGAATTGGCAATGGATTATATTTATGAGGGAAATCCAGCCCGGCTCAGTCTTCAAGAGATCCGAACCGCCAGTCTTCGCGCAAAAGATGTTGTGTATCAGCTCCTGAGTTTTGCCCGCAAAACAGCGGTGGAGAAAAAACCGATAAATATTGCACCGATTATCATAGAATCACTCAAGCTGCTGCGGGCATCTATTCCCACAAGCATTGAAATTCGCCAGAATATTACGAAAGAGATTCATACGATTCTGGCAGATCCCACTCAAATCAATCAGATTCTTATCAATCTTTGCACCAATGCAAATCATGCCATGCCGGGCGGAGGCATTCTTGAAGTCGGCCTTAAAAATGTGGAACTCGATGAAGGTGCCACGGCGCAACATTCTGATTTAGACCCGGGACCATATGTCCATCTGACCGTAACCGATACCGGTCAAGGAATGAATCCTGAAATCAAGGGCCGAATTTTTGATCCTTATTTTACGACAAAAGACGTTGGGAAAGGTACGGGGTTGGGCTTATCCGTAGTGCACGGTATTGTCAAAAACCATAGGGGTGGAATTTCAGTGAACAGCGAACCCGGTGAAGGGACTACTTTTGGGATTTATTTCCCCGTAATTGAAACGGAAGCGGAGACAGAAATCGAAACTGACGAAAAACTGCTCACAGGGAATGAACGGATACTATTCGTTGATGATGAGGAGTCATTGGTTTATGTTGCACGGATCAGACTGGAACGATTGGGTTATCAGGTTGATGCCGAAACTTCTCCTGTTGAAGCCCTAAACCTATTCCGTGACATTCCGAATCAATTTGATCTGGTCATTACCGACATGAGTATGCCTCAGATGAGCGGCGAGCGGTTTGTGCAGGAAATTCTAAAAATTCGTCCCGACATACCGACAATTCTTTGCACCGGATACAGCGAAAAAATAGATAAACAAAAAGCAAAGGAAATGGGGATTCGTCAATACATTGAAAAACCGATCAATCGGTCTGTTCTGGCCAAGTCGGTTCGTAACGTACTGGATGAAAAATGATACCGGCGTTACTGGAAATGGTTTACAAGAGAAAGTATTAATAATAACAATGTGATAACGTCATAAGTGATCCGGGCCATGGCATTGACCCGAAATCGAAGACCGGCATGTGCACATTGCCGGTCTGTTGATTACCGGCAAGGTCGTTCATACCAAACATGGCGAACCCATGGAGTTTCTGACTTTCGAAGATGAAACCGGCCTGGTGGAAACCACCTTTTTCCCCAAAGCCTATCGCCAATTTTGCGCCATTATGGAACCAAACCGGCCCTTCATGCTCTATGGCAAGGTGGAGGAGGATTTCGGCGCTGTAACCCTGACCGTAAAAAGAGTCAATGGTATTTCAAAAGGTTGCTGATTAACAAAATCTAATACTAAAGTATTAGAAATCTCGATTAAAAACAAGTTATGCGTTGTAATTTTTATCGGTAGATGTACTTCACTGAATAGAGTTTACCATTGAAAAAATACTCGCTGCCGTAGCATTCGCTGCCTCGGCAGTGAACCTGGTACCGATAGTCTGTGCGTTTGCCGTTCCGATGAACTAAAGTTATGGTACCCTGGCGCAGAGTGCCCTGGATCGTCCAGCGCCCGCCGGTCTGCTCATTGCCGGTAGCACCCCAGTGGCCTGTCTGAAAACCGCCCTGATCGACAAACTGGCCACTATATCCCGCCTCATAGGAGTCCTCGAAACTGCCGTCAGGCTTCAAGTAGATATTGTGCAGAGTATTGCTGGTAGCAGAATCCCAACGGCCCGCAAACTTGTAGAGCAGTTTTTCCGGAGAGGAATCCTCCCAAGTACTTCTCCCAGGCGGTCTCTGATAAGGCGGCGGCCAGCCCTGTACTGTCGTCTGAGGTTGGGCTGGCCGTTGAGCTTGAACGGATGGTTTCTTGGCCTTCTGGCAGTATGTCATCGAACCATCGGGAGATAAGATGATGAGGGTGCCCTCAAGATATTGATAATAATAGTTTACGGGGCCGGAATCCTCTATAACTTTGAAGGCATTGGGCAGCAGTTGGTAGCTGGTGGGTTGACCGTTATAAATTAATTGGTTTTTTGACTTGAATTCCAAGGTCGTCTGCTCGCCTTCCTCTTGGCACCGCCAGAATCCTTTCAGTAGTGCATAACCTTCTGCAGCATAACCGTGCGGACTTAACAGCAAAGCAAATGTCATCGCCAGAGACAAAACGGCAAAAACCTTGAATAATCTATAAATTGTCATGATCGCTTATCCCCTAATAGTAGCTGATATTTATATAAGGTTATCAACGCATTATTTATAAATATATTATAACAAAAAGGCTGTAAAGTAGTTTTTACCGATGGCGTTTTGGATATGATTCATATTCAAATACAGTTAAAAACCCAGTTTATTGAACATAAATAATGGAAAAAATCTATGATAGCAAATAACGGTTGGATTTGCGAGAAGCCTTTCTATTAGTGCCTT
>CAZDAB010000334.1:0-4242 GCA_964502855.1 uncultured Desulfobacteraceae bacterium
TTGCACATCTGGCATTTACAAATACATCGATATGTTGTTATTATTGCAGCTTCCACTTATCCTTCTCCGTCACCGCGATCAAAATGCTGGCAATTTCCCAAAACCCTCTGCTGATAAATCGGTGTTTTGCTATTACTATTTAATAGATCCCCTTACTTGTTTTTCTCGTTTTCATTTTTCAGCAGAAACAGTAATCCAGTGCCCAAGGTACTTAAAGGGAAACCTTTTTCTAATCAAATCTTCGTGCCGAGTTATTATGTTGATAATTGAATGTGGCATAGTCCAATGACTAAATGTTGCAGCCTCGTAAGTTATGCCTTTAAATCCCACTTTTTTCAGTATAGACTTCAACTCAAAAAACAACACCGGTTTTTCATACGGAACTCTTCCTCTTGCTCCAGGTTTAATTTTTTGTAGTATTCTATTCGGAACATGCATTATGAGTGAAATCGGAAAGAGTAGGTTGGGATCGTTAAGAATAAATATTCCTCCATTTTTTAGAACACGATACCATTCACAAAAAGAAATCATGGTATTATGAGGCTGCCCGATCAAATGATGAACTAGTCCGCTTGCGGTAATAAAATCAAAAGATTCGTCTTCAAAAGGAAGCTTTGAGGCAAGGACACATGTGACATCAGAAAAAATTTCAGTAAAGCCTTTGGCAGCACTCATGGAAACTTCTACTCCGATAACATCTTTGGAAACGTTTGCGTAAATATGTTCAAAATTTTCATTTTTTCCTGTCCCACACCCAATATCAACTCCTCTTTTATTCTTAAAACCTCTCTGTAGGAGAATTTCTTTTGGACGGGATCGTATATAAAAGTTCAATTTCTGAATTTTTTTGTTCTTATCACTTCTTGTTTTTAAAAGAAGATCAACTACCTTGGTATATTGTCTTTCTTCGCTCTCAAATTTTTCCAGGTCATCTATAAAAACGGGTATACCATCTATAATTGGATAAACCTTGCCACAAATTCTACACATATACCCTTTCCTTTCAAATGAAAGGGGTCCTTTATCTTCAGGACAAACCAAATTAATCATTAAGAATATTTCTCCATTGCATTTGGTAAATTACCATCAGACCTTGATAATGCCGTTCCAAATTGAATTCCACTTCCTTTTTGCTGAAATGCTGCTATCTGTTACAAATATAGCATCGAGAGTTACAGCAGCATACTTCCATAAATAGACATTAATTAACAAGCAAAATTAGCTATAGGCAATTTGATTCATCCATTCCCACTGTTTTTTTATACCATCATCAAGACTGATTTCAGGAATCCAATCAAATTTCTTCCTGATCTTTGTAGTATCAAGTACAACATGACGGACATCAAAGGCTCTTGCCGGTTCATAATGAACTGCAGGTTTTCTACCCACCACCTTAGCAATAGTTTCAATAATAGTTGAAATGGTATATCCTTTGCTATAGCCCACATTGAAAACATCGGTAACTTCAGATTCACCGGCAATAAGGCATATTCTCGCTAAATCCGTAACATATATATAATCTCTGATTATGGAACCGTCTCCCCAGACGACCAACGTCTCACCCGATAATGTTTTTGAGAGGAATGTAGAGATAATTCCTTGTACCCCTGTATGTCCTTGCCTTGGCCCATAGGCATTAGATGGGCGCATTATAATCGCCGAAATACCATAGAGCTGTTGGAACATGAACAGATAATTCTCCACTGCAACCTTGACGATACCATAGGAGCATAGCGGACGAAGGGGGTGGCTTTCCGTTACCGGATTTTTTTCAGGGTTGCCATAAACCGTGCCCCCTGATGAAAGATAAATAATTCGTTTTACTCCCGTCTTGACCATTTGTTGCAAAAGCGCCACGGTTCCGATCAAGTTATCTTTAACATCAGCAGTTGGGTTAAGATTAGATGTTCCGGGCAAGGTTGTACCGATAAGATGATAAACAACATCAATGCCAGCCAGCGCCTCAGCGATACTGAAAGCGTCACCAAACAATCCAGTCACGTATTCAACATTTGCCAGCGGCGGCCTAAACCGTTCAGGCGAACGGTCAAATACCCTTACCGAATGCCCAGCTTCGAGGAGATTGTCCACCACGTGGGAGCCGATAAAACCATTACCGCCTAACACCAAAGCATTCATTTAACGATATCCTCATATTTACCAATCAGGGTTTCATAGAACTTTCGGTCGTTAAACTCACCATCAGCATAATCCTTCGCCTTTGTTCCCATTTCAACCGTCAGATCAGGATTTCGCCACAGCCTTTTGATCGTTTTTGCCAAAGTATCGGGGTCTTGAGCTGGATAAATGAAACCATATTCACCATCCTTTATCAATTCGGGAATACCACCTCGGTCTGTGCCGATCACAGGCTTGCCCATGGCAAACGATTGCACAATTACATAAGGAAAGTTTTCGTGCCAGACTGACGGCATAACGACAAAACGCGCCCGCCTCAATATTCGGTCAAGGGCTTCACCCCACTGAGGACCGATAAACTCAACGTTTTCAAGACCCAACTGTGCAGCTAAGTTTTTTAGGTGCTCTTTTTGCGGACCGTCACCAACTAATACAAGCTTGGGCTCAGGTATGTGCTGCATAGCTTGTAAGAGCACATCAACTCCTTTTTCTTCAACAAAACGCCCGAAAAACAGAAAGTAATCGTCATATTCTTTACATAAGGGATATTTGATACTATCAAACGGATTAAGAACTTTTTCCCATCTGAAGCTCTCTTTTCCCCAAAATTCTTCCGTCTTCCTGGCCATAAACTCACTTGCAAAAAAGAAGGTATGTACATTTTTACGAAGTATGTTCAGTACATGGTGTGACGTCGATTCGATACAGCTTGCAACACTATACAGAAGGGAGTTCTGGCAGCATTTATTACGGATCGTATTATAGAATCTGCCCCCCTTACAATCTTCACATAAGTGTCCATGATGGAACAATTTATAGTTGGGACAAATATGCTTGTAATCATTACAAGAAATTACCACGGGAACACCTGCCTCCCGGCAGGCATCGAGAATGGAAGGGGAAATGTGCGTGAACATGGCAAATACATGCACTATATCCGGACGGAAATCTTCCAGCAACTTGCTGAACTTCTGTTTAGCTTCATAGGAATAAACAATCCTAAATATCGCCTTTAAGCGCTTCAGCAGACTGCCAGACCGGAAATCAGGTGCCTGTGTAAAATACCTAGCGTAAGAAGAAGGCCTATTGCGCTCGTCAATTGTCGAAAAATAAGCTACTTCGCAACCATGCTCTTCCAAGACCCTGCCTGTTTCAAAAAAGAAAACCTCAGCACCACCGGTCACATGGAAAAATTTATGAACGAGGAGAATTTTCATGGGCTTTACTGACAGCCGCACATCCGGAACTCCTTTGCCGAATCGATCAGGGCTTCCGCTCCCTTTTCATAGGACAGCCAACTCACATACACAATGCTTATCTCCTGCCCTCAAAGCCGGGCACATGCCCCAGAAAATCACCTAATGGCCGTTTGCCGAAAGAATCTGCCCGGTGATCAGCGTGCTTATGGCATCCCCTCCCTTGGGGTAGAGAAATTTATTGATCAGGAGGATTTTCATTTGATAATATATTTTCCTGACAAGTTAGGTGGTTCAACCAATGCGACAAATCTCTCCGTACAAGTCCTTGAAGCTTTTCAACTTCTGGTGAAATCCGCTCGTATATTAACTTTATTGAATCATGACTTAAAATGACTTGATAAGGTTCTTGTTCTTTTTTTAATGGTATGATTTTTAAAAGATCTATTATTCTGGTTTTTGTGATAAGCTTTCGAAGCTTATAAAAATTGTGCCGCCTCATATAATCACCTACTTTGGCAACAGCCATCTCAATAGCAGGATGAGCTGATCTATTGCCGATGTTTATTTTTTTATTAAAATTCTCGTTTTCTAAGGCAGAAAAATCTAATTTAAGTTTTTTACAAAAATTCGATAAAAATTGTTTAGAATTTTTAATTAAATCATCATAGAAAAAAATAGTTACATTTTGATTTTTAAAGTAATCCAAGTATCTTTTTATGTTTTGGTAATACATCACATTGTTTAAAAGCTCTTCTTCTTTCAATAGTGCTTCATTTATGTCTAAATCGGTATACCCACGTATGCGCCATAAATTATATAATGATTTTATTTGCCCGATAGGTTCTCTTAAAATCATAAATATTTTGGCATTTGGAAAGTGTGTATATATTCGTTTTGCTACAAA
>CAZDAB010000335.1:0-4236 GCA_964502855.1 uncultured Desulfobacteraceae bacterium
CCTGAAAATGCCCGCTTTTTAGCTTAATTCCCCAAATACCCTTGAACTTGGGTTAAGTGCCTTGTCGGAACGTAGTGGAGATCCCGATCCTTCGGGACTGGAGCGAAGCGGAAATCCCGCTATCGGGGCATATGAAAGTCTCCGACTCGTATAAAATTCAGGTAATAATTCCTAAATTGAGTGATGGTTTAGTTTGCCACCTTCTTCAAACGGTCCTGATAGCCGAATTCTTCGTAAATTTTATAGATCATCTGTAACCATTTATTTGCTTCAGAGTGTAAGTGGACTTCGGGAACATGTCCCCGGCTCAAGTCAATGAGAAACTGGGTAAAGATGATCCACTGCATGGCTTCATCGATATTATACAGCACGGCCGAGTGGTAGCGAAATTCGATGGTGGCGCGATACCAGTATGAATGAAGATTCAGGCCGTGATAGCGGGTTTTATCATAACGCGGGTTCCGGGCCGATTCTGTATCATATCGATTTTCAGGTGAGTACCAAAGTTGTTTGATCCGGCACCTGTCTGTTTCTAGTTCACGTTCACAAATATCCAGAAAAGCGTCCACATCGATTTCCATGGGCCGGCAGGTTTCGGCATTTTCCCGATCTCCCGGGATAAGCAGATAAAATTGATCTTCGTATTGGTGGACGATACGAACAAGTTCCCGAAGCTGATTGCATCCGTATTCCTTAGGGTCAACACCGTGATGAACATGAAATCCGCAGGTGTTATCAATATCGATTCCTTCGATATCACATAAAAACTGGAAGGCCCGGTAGGATTGCACCAAGCCTTGTAGACCGCTCAGAATCGGACTTGTCAGTTCGGCGCCGCATTTCGTATGACCCTTGCCTCTAACGGAAGAATCCTGTTCAAAATGCCATGAGCCACTATCGGCGCCGATAGGTATCTTGTGGTCTTTACACAACTGCAGGATGTGCCTGCCGTTTCTGGCACGAGAGGAGATACAGTATGGCTTGATGATATTACCGTGAATTGGGGCGATAACATAATTCAGTCCAAAGAATTCAATCTCCACACCAAAGGGTTGTTCGGTGAAGTACTGCAACATGGGGTATTTGTGCTTGAGGTGGAATATCAGATTGTTAGATTCCGTCATCATTAGATTTTCCTTTAATGAATGTTTCTGTAAACGCTACTTCGCAACGTTGTCGAGTATATTCCAAATTCTTTCAACCCAATCATAATGTTCGGGTTTCATCAGGCAGGATCGTAAGCAAATAACCTCCTGTTGATCAAAAATTACATCCCTCCATTTATTTTTTAATAAGGAAGAAGGATATTTGAAGGTCGCCAAATGTAAATTGTCTTCCGCCGCGGCGTGGAAAATTTCCTCGGATCGGTTGGAAATTTGACTTGCACTGCCACTGTTTGGCGCCCATACCAATATGTCTAACTCCGGAGGAAAGATGGTTTTAAATCGTCTATCGGAAATTATTTTTTCATATAATGCAAGTGCCGCCTTACGTGATTTTGATAACCCTTGAGCAAATTCTTCGTTGGGTACCAAAGGCAATAATTTCTGGGTTGCCCAAAGCGCAACGGCGGATGCCCCGGGGCGAGAGCATTCCAAACTAATTTCACCCAGATGTAATTCAGGGGATGTGAAATAGGTATATGGAGAATCATGTTTGTAAAACTGACCCACGCCGGGATCTTTATAGAGTATGCAGCCGCAACCATATGGCTGCAACCCGTGCTTATGCGGATCAATTACGATTGAGTCGACGTTATGAAGACAATCATAGACTCTTTGCGTATCCGGATTCAGATTGTTCGCAAGAATAAAATAACCGCCATAAGCAGCATCAGCATGTAGACGAAAATCAAATTGTTCTTTTAACTCAAGAAGTTCTGGCAATGAATCCACAGATCCGGTTCCTGTTGTACCAATTGTTGCGACAACCGTTCCCACATCGCCCTTATCGAGTATTCGTTTGAGCCAAGGGATATCTAACCTCGCTTTTTCATCACAGGGAACGGATTGAAAACCTAGGCCAAGTACATCGGATATGCGCTTGTGAGTATAGTGTGCTTGCTCTGAAGCAACTATTTTCTTATCAGGCTTTGTTTTTCCTGATATCCATAACGCTTCCATGTTGGCCATTGTACCTCCGCCCGTGAGGTGCCCCAGAAAACTATTCCAGCCAAAAAGTTTCGCAATTTCAGCAACAGCTTCTTTTTCAAGTTGTGAACTTGCCCGCCCGCCATCAATAGCATGATTGTTAGGATTAATCCAGAGCGACAACATATATGCAAGACGTGCGATGGGATGGGGAGGCTTAAGCATCTGGCCGGCATAATACGGATGAAAGTAGGGGTAATTGTTTTTCATGATTTCAGCCGTATCCAGAATAATTTTTTCTGTTTTTTCGGCATTATAATTGTGTTCGATATCCGGCAATGCCTCAAATCCGCTTTCGAGTGTATTCAGAGCTTTTTCAAGAATTTTGAGCGAATTTTTCTCAAACTTCATTTAAGTCTCCTTAAAGTAAATTTTCTTTCCAGCGCACGAGCAGTCTGTCCGCGTTCAGGTGTCCGAGATGGTTTTGTTCGAAAAACTGAAAAATATCATACCGGTTCCCCTGCGCCCACCAATTTTTCAAAATATTGCCGGTCTCGGATTCGAACATCCACCGATTTCCAAGATTTGTTCGCAGATAGTCTTCCAAGATCGATTCACCCATCCAACCCAGAAGATAGTCCAGGCAATAGAATTCCGGTACCAGGTCAAAAAGATGTGTTTCGGCTTGGTGGTAAAAACCGGTATATCGGGTCATCAGCCTTGAATATCGATCTCCGCCGGAGAGGTCTCCCTTTGAGAACATCTCAAACTCTGATAATAATTTGGCCGCATACCGTCTGAACACAGAAAGATCTTTAAGCATCTTATGATAAACTAAGTTGTTAGAAGTCTCGGGCTGAAGGCCTAGGTATTCGTTAAGAAAGGAACGGGAAAAGGTCAGGTTTTGGAGAAGAAAGGCAAAAGATTCAGAGAGGCTGTAGTTGGTTGCCATGTCTCGATCAACAATGGTGAGATCGGAGGATGTAAAGACGGCGGATAATCCATGTCCCAATTCATGCCAGAGTGTTTCGAGATCAATCCACCCTCCTTCGGGTCTCATGAGAATGTAAACCTCTTCCGGAACTTGAAGAATGAAACAGGCGGCCTGGGCGCTTTTCCCGGACTCTCTCCCCAATTCAAGGTTCAGACCCGGGGTTTCATCGAGATCGATATCCCAGTAGTGAAAAAAACGGATAAGGTTTTTCATCGGTATATCCGGAAAAAAACAGTCGAACTCTCCAAGACCCAGGAGGTTGATGGCGTCAAACCGGGTCAGCGCGTTCATGGGCAGCCCGTAACGCTCCCGACTCCATCGTTTCATTGCAGAAAAATAAATCTTATCGGTTTCCTGAAGGACCTTCTTAAAATAATGGTAATAATATGGGTAGTCGATTCCTTTTTTATGGCGGCAGTATTCGATGTAGCCATTAAACCCCAGATCCTTTTCAAGGATTTCCAGCAAGATATTCCAGTAATTTAGGACAAAGGGCTTTAAAAACTTGCAGAGAGGCCGGGTCTCTTTATGAAGAACCCGTCTCTTTTTATAGGTGCTCAATTTCTGACACCAGGGAATAATTTCTTTAAAATAGACCTTCTCGCCGTTTACAGATGCGGCCGCCCCCCTCATCCAGGCGTGCATTTCGGTTTCATGGGGGAGAAGTCGCAGACGAAGGTAATGATCGATCAAAGAGTGCTTCAGGCGGAGTTTGACAGTGTCATCTCTCAGCCTGTCGATTTGGGCCAGGGTATCAAGACTGATGAAATTTTCATACGGTTCGTATATCTGATAGAGCTCAAACGGCGCTTTGTCTCCTTTGGACAGGGCAAGGGCCTCTGCGCTCCATCGGTAGTTAAGGTGATGGAGGATGTTGGCGAACTCCATGGCATCGGACGGGTTCTCCATAATAGACAGCCTCTGTGAGTTATCCCAACGAATATGAGAACGTTACGGGAAGCGGAATAGCAAATTACCAGGGAATCAGAAATTTTTTTCCTTGCCTCAGTTCCCCCCTTATCCTTTCCATATGCCGGAGTGCCGCAACCTCCCTTTCAAGATCCGCCGGTTTGATTTGAAGTCTCTCCACGATCAAATCGGGCTCTGCACCGCCGGCCTCTTGAACAATTTCAAGAATCTTAGTCTTGATTT
>CAZDAB010000336.1:0-4234 GCA_964502855.1 uncultured Desulfobacteraceae bacterium
GTTATAAAAAAATCAGGAGTGTATTTTGACCACGACAATAAATGGAAAAGAAGAAAAGGTGATTTTATTAGAAAATCAATTGGCTTCATTAAATAGAAACAACGAATTGCTGGAGGAAAACAATGCCAAGTTGTCAGAGCAAAACGAAAAAATGCTTAAATATACTAAATCTATACATTGGTTGACAGCAGCAATGTTGATTTTAGCAGGCGCACAATTGCTTATTATATTTTTAAAGTAGAGAAGGGACTTATTACAAAGCAAATCAGGGGATGGCTGCCCACGGTCCTGATTTTCAGCATTATAAAATGAAAAATGAAATACTACAGCGTACGCATACAAGTTGATTTCGATAAACCGCGTGATATGCCAGCACTTACTCCATCTGGAAAACCTTGGCGAGCAGTCGGATATTTTCAATCTTTTTACTGCACAGAAAAGTCCAAAGAAAAAGCTAAACAGCTTGTCTTGGATTTCTACGAAGAAAGTGAGATCAATCTGGAATCTTGCAAATTCAAATTTGAACATAGTGCCTGGATGCGAGGGCTAAAGAATCGAGAACAGCTTTCAATCGTATCACACGATCTCACTGATGAGATGTTTGAAAAGAGAAATCAAATCGGAATATGGTATTTCGGGAGTAAAGAATATTACGTAAGCGAAGCAGATTATGCGGCTTCCATGCCGGAAGACATGTAACTGTATGTAATTAAGCAATTTATAACCATGTGCTGGACGCTGACTGGGGTTACGCCGGCGCTCCACCCCAGTCAGGTCAGCACTACGTTAAGTTTCATGAACGGGGAAGCGAGGTTATGGAAATTCCCGACGAGGTAACCAAACTAGTTAGAATAGTGGCAACAAGTAATGGGGGACGTTCGTGCAGAAAGTGCTTGACGTTTAATATTTAATATGAAAGTTACAGGTTATGCCAAGGTTAGCAAGATTAGATGCCCCTGGAGTGTTGCACCATGTCATGGGTAGGGGTATTGAGCGAAGAAAAATATTTCTCAGCGATATAGATTGCAATGATTTTATAGATCGTCTGTCAGCCCTGGCCCAGGATGGAGCGATGGAAATCTATGCCTGGGTTTTGATGCCCAATCATTTCCATATCCTTTGTAAGACAAAGAATTTGTCTTTAGCCTCTAGTATGCGCAGACTTCTCACCGGCTATGTAGTAAATTTTAACAAGCGTCATCGCAGATACGGACATTTATTTCAAAACCGTTATAAGTCCATCGTTTGTCAGGAGAATGTTTATCTTAAAGAGCTGGTTCGATATATTCACCTGAATCTGCTGCGGGCGGGTCTGGTCAAGGATCTTAAAGAGCTAAACCGAAATCCTTGGTCCGGTCACTCGGCGCTTGTCGGTAAAGTTAAGAGGGGATGGCAGAATACCGAGTACGTGTTGTCTTTTTTCGGTGGCTCCGACAATTCAAGAAAGAATTATTCACGATACGTTAGAAAAGGTATTGATCAGGGCTGCAAGCCGGAATTGGTCGGCGGAGGATTAATACGGAGCATGGGCGGCTGGTCGGCTGTTCTATCCAGTCGAAGGCGCGGTGAAAGACAGGTTGCTGATCAGCGGATACTCGGTGACGGAGATTTTGTCAAGCAGGTCATATCTGGCCTTGATGGTCTTGTTAAAAAGAATTTAAGACTGTCTGGACAACGAATCGATATTAAAGCGCTTGCAGAGAAGGTGTCTGAAAGGTACAATGTTTCTATTGGTGAACTTCGGTCAGGGGGTCGAAGAAGGGCAGTAGTGAAAGCCAGACGTGCAATGTCGTGGATCGGTGTCAGGGAACTCGGTTATTCCGGGGCTGATGTTGCGAGATATCTCGGTGTGACGAATTCTTGTGTGACGCGAATGATATCAACAGGGGGAAAACAGGATATAGATGGCATCAATTTAGAGTTGTGAATGCTCTGCACGAACGTCCCCTATTATATCAGACTGTTCCGGAAGATGAGTGGAAATTGATAAGAGAAGCAGCACAGCGAGGCCAACTCACAGCAAACAGAAAATTTGAAAAAGAAATATCAAAAAAATTGGGTCGCCGGATAGAATTACTTGGACCAGGGAGGCCCAAGAAGATTAAAAAATAAATCCGTCCCCTTTTTGTGCTAAAGTATGATATGGCTGGTGCAAAAAAAAACGGGATATGCGGTCTCGGGGTTCTATGGGGATACGGTACGAGAGATGAATTAGAGGCTTTAGGTTCGCATGCCTGTATCGGGCATCCTGGAGAGTTACTACTGAATTTTCATGGTGGTCGAACTCGTACGAGGAGTGGACAGTCAGGAGACAAAATTTGGAATAATTGATTTTGTGCAACATCTTAGAGACTTGCTATCTAGGGAAGTCTTGCGAACCTTGCGCTGGGGAGGTATGGCTCATCGTGTGAAAAATTCGATTGGGTCAATGATATTTTGATAAATAAATTCAGGGCATGTGGTATATATTACCTTTTTAACCGGTTTTCCCGTTACAGGGATTTCATACGGAGATAATCGTCGGACGAATGGAGGGAGGTATGAAAAAGAAGGTTCCACATTTTCTGTCGATGTGTTTTGGATTTGTTCTTCTGCTGTCGTTAGGTGTGGCGCAGGCTTCAACGGCCACTACAGCGCACATGGTGCTGATCTTGGATGCATCGGGGTCCATGTGGGGTCAGATTGACGGCAAGGCCAAGATTCAAATTGCCAAAGACGTGATGACGGGGCTGGTAGATGAAATACCTGCGAATTTCGAAACCGGCCTGATGGTTTACGGTCACCGTCGCAAAGGCGACTGCAAAGACATTGAGATGGTGGTTCCGGTGGGATCTCACAATGCAGCCGCGATCAAGGCAAAAATACAATCCATCAGTCCCAAGGGGATGACCCCTTTGAGCGATTCGGTTCGACAGGCAGCCCAGGCCCTTCGTTATACCGAACAGAGAGCAACCGTCATTCTTGTGAGCGACGGCCTAGAGACGTGTGATAAGGATCCCTGCGCTCTTGCCTCCGAACTGGCAATGAGTGGTGTGGATTTTACCGTGCATGTGGTGGGTTTTGACATCAGCAAAGAAGATCAGGGGCGTCTACGTTGCCTGGCCGATCGGACAGGTGGACTCTTTCTTGCCGCTGACAATGCCGGATCTCTGCGTAAAGCGCTTTCAAAAACCGTAGAGGAGGTCAAGACACCTCCGCCTCCTATTGTGGAAAGCCCGGGAACGGCGGAATTGCAAAGCCCGGAAAGCGTGCCGGCAGGAGCCGCCTTTTCGGTCCAGTGGAAGGGTCCCAATAGTCGCGGCGACTATATTTCGATTGTCGAAAAGGGCTCGAAAGACCTCGATTATACGGACTATGCCTATACCAAACGGGGAAGCCCTGCCGAATTCACTGCCCCGGGAAAGGTCGGTGACTATGAATTGCGTTACGTTCACGCTCAAAGCAAAAAGGTGATCGGGCGCACCAATATCAAGGTCACTCCGGTTCAGGCAATGGTGCAAGCGCCGAGTAGCGCAGATATGGCTGCCGTTTTTGAGGTGACCTGGCAAGGCCCGGCCTACCCAAGTGATTACATCTCGATAGCCAAACCCGATCAGGACCCGGGCGGTTACGACTCCTACACCTATACCAAAGAAGGCTCGCCGTTGAAATTGCAGGCACCGTCGGATCCAGGAGTCTATGAGGTTCGATACATCATGGGCAAGGGGAATAGTGTGCTTGCCAAAACCTCAATAAAGATCAAGGCGGTTTCGGCAACGGTTGCGGCGCCGGCCTCGGCGAACGTTGCCAGTCGATTCGAGGTGACCTGGCAGGGCCCGGGCAACAAGGGAGACTATATCTCGATCGCCAAACCCGATGACGACCCGGATGATTACGTCAATTACATCTATGTTGACAAAGATACGGCGTTGAAATTGCAGGCTCCGTCGGATGCGGGGGTCTATGAAGTGCGGTATATTCTGGGGCATGGGAATAAACTACTCGCCAAAACCTCAATGGAGATAAAGGCGGTTTCGGCAACGGTTACGGCGCCGGTCTCGGCGAACGTTGCCAGTCAATTCGAGGTGACCTGGCAGGGTCCTGGCAACAAGGGGGACTATATCTCGATAGCCAAGCCCGATGACGGCCCGGGTGATTACGTTAATTACACCTATGTTGAAAAGGATTCGCCGTTGAAACTGCAGGCTCCGTCGGATGCGGGGGTCTATGAAGTGCGGTATATTCTGGGGCATGG
>CAZDAB010000337.1:0-4214 GCA_964502855.1 uncultured Desulfobacteraceae bacterium
CATCCAGAAATGGCCCTTTTCCGCAATCTCTGCGTCAATCTGCGGAATTACTTGTACGGCGTACAAATTGTACGCCTCCGCGTAATTCCTTGATTTCCTTGACCTTGCGGAAAATTGCTCATTTCTGCATTGGAAACTGAATTTTTGTCTAATATAGGTTTCTGGATGGACACTAACTTGTTTTCTTCTTCTGCTCTTCATACCAGCGAGAAAACAGCTTATCAAAATACTTCTCGTCTTCAACTATTTCTTTAGTAATTTTGTAGGGTCCTTTAACGCCCATATAATTTAATGCCGATGCGCCGGAGAGAAATTTTTTCAGTGTCTCGGATATCTGGATGTTGTTCTGTTGGGCATATTGTTCAAAAGAATTCTGAACTTCTTCGTCCAAAATAAGCTCAATCCCGTATCCTTTTTTAAAATTTTCAACAAAATCTGCAAATGGAGATCTCTCCAGCATTTTCAAAAGATAATCTTTAGATCGTTCGCACAATTCCCGGGTAACTTCTAACTTTGAAAAATTTAATCCCGGAAGTTCGAATTGAAAATCTGTTAAGATGTTTTCCCATACACTGACAAGGGCACGGGCTCCGGTCTTTTGGTTTTCTGCTATTTCCGCGACATATTCAACGGCGTCCGAGGTAAAATCCAAATCTATATTGAACAATTTAAATTCCATTTTATATTGATTGAGGATCGAGTCTTCGGTTTCCTGCATGATGCGAATCAAATCGTTTTTGGACAACAAATTGACAAATGTTCTTATAGGGGACCGGCCAATCAACTCTGGAAGAAGTCCGAAGTTAATAAAATCATCAGCTTCTGCTTCCCTATAAAAGTTTTGCAGCTTGCCTTTTTCGTTCTTTTTTTCGTCCACGGCAAACCCTATTATCTCAATACTTCCGTCTTCATGGACCCTGCCCTTGTGCTGCAATCGTTTTTTTACAATAGATTCCAGGTTGTCGTGAGTCCTTTCAAAAGAGCCCCCCAATATAAAAAGTATGTTTTCCGTACTGATCATGCTGTCTTGTTTGTCGGTTTTTTCTCCTCTCTGCCGGTCTATGACCTCCTGGATTTGAGAGGCGGCGGAATATGGATTGTTTATGGGGACTAGTTTTCTCTCTATGAGTTTTAAGACCGACCGTTGAAACCCTTCTCTGGAAATATCATGTCCGGTCGATGCACCGTTTTTTGCCTTTTTATCAATCTCATCAATACATATCAGGCCGCCGTACCTGCTTATGAATCGCGCTTGTTCTTCGCGGTTATGTCCCGGGACCAAATCAATCAATTCGCGAATCATATCATCAGCACTTTTGCCCACATAGCCGGCTTCCGTATAATCCGTGGCATCAATAATTAGTGTGGGAACTTGTAAAAGATCTCCTAAAACCTCCACACAATATGTTTTGCCGCTACCCGAAGGCCCGGAGGTAATCGTATTTTTTTTGCGAAATCTTTTTACGGTCTGATCATCCGGATTTTCACGAAGATATTTTATCATGGCAAAATGATAGGCGGCGGCAATGGCCAGCCTCTTTTTATATTCTTCCTGACCTATGACATACTTGTCTAAATGCCTTTTGATTTCTTTAGGGGTATAGATCTTGGGGGCAAGATGGCCAACTGTCTGTTTTTGTGAATCAAATCGTTGTTCCAGAAAGGATTTAAAGGCATCGTCGGCACTGTCTCGTGCATCAAGATATGCTTTGGCAGCCTCTTCTTCAGAGCAATTATAAGACGTCATTATCTCTGTTATCGCTTCTCTTGGAATCGATATTTTCATAAGCCCTATCTCGTGTGTAATTCACTGATGTTGGTTAACAGCGGTCATTTATTACTTTCCATCGGAATTCGAAGGTCTGGTTTCAGGTGTCGGGTGTCAGGTGTCAGGAGGACGAACGTAAGAGCTGACACCTGAACACTGACACCTGAAACCTATGCTTCGAGAAGGCTTCACCACGCCCGATAATGTCCAAAAAAAAGACCTATTTTTCTATCATGTTACGAGATCTGTTCTTACTAAAAACTCGAATTAACCTATCCGCATCTTTCTCTGCGTGTATTTTTGCGGTTAAGCTGTCTTTCCACGTTAATAGAACTTCAGGATCGGTCACCACAACCACTGGGCATTTGGACCGGAAACTGACGCGTTCCACCACACTGCCCGCATACCATTTTCCGGACTTTTCTTTGGTATGGGAGCCCATGATGATGAGATGCGTATCTTTTTTTTCGGCATATTTTAATATTTCCAGATGGGGCAAAGCACCTCCCCGAACACGATATTCATGATCTGTCATTTCAAGAAACTCATGGCAAAATTCCTGGAGTCTTTGCTTACCGGCGTCCCTATCTGCTTCATAATCAGCTTTAGAGTATTTGGGAAGCGGAGGAACGGGTATCATGTGAAATGGGAAAAGCTTTGAGCCATACTTTCGAGCTAATTTTACTGCAAAACATAATGCACATTCACAGGATCTTGAGAAGTCGATACCCACCAGAATTCTTTTAAACTCCAGTGCCTCCTTTTGAATGAACGGATTAACAATCATTACCGGACAGTTCTCATGCATGATAACGCCTTCTACAGTACTCCCGATCTTTCCGACCACTCTGACGACGCCTTCTTCCTCAGCCCTTGTGGAATGGGGGCCTAACACAATCAGGTCTGTCCTTGTTTCCCTTGCCCACCTCAAAATTTCTTCCCAGGGGAATCCGGGGGTTACTCGGATCTCATAATTTTCGTAAGGTTTTAAAACTTGAGCATAGATCTTATTTATTTTTTCCGTCACTGCCTTTTCATACGCTGCTCCGGTTACAATCTCTTTCCCAGTCTTAAAATGTTTTATTAAATGACGATTCTGAGTAGAAGCGGATTCCAGTACATGAATGATATGCAATTTTCCATTGTTTTGCTCAGCGATTCGGGCAGCCGTCAAAACCGGTACATCACAAACGGTTACCCTGTCAATTGCCGCTAACACGTTAGTAAACATTCCCCCCCCCTTTCTGATCGTCCGGTGTTACAGGCCGGATGTTCTTCCTCTAAACGGGGTGCTTTCCAGAATGCGGGATGAGCTTCCTGCCCGGATATTTTCTCTATCCGGCATCATATTATCCTGAGACAGTATCTTCTGTATGCACTCTTCCAAAGCTCTTTCGGTATCTACAGGGACGTGTATCTCATCCGGGATCTCATTCAACGGCTCAAACCGCTTGTTAAACTGTTCAAAGTGCCGAAGACGGGCATCGGAAATGGAAGGTCCGGTCTTGCGTTTCATGAGACGTGCTTTGGATAAATTTACCGGTGATAAACATTCGACAAAGACAATGTTTACATCCGCGTCCCTGGCCAGGCGTAAGGCCTCACCCCGTTGATGGGTATTACTGAAAGTTGCATCTAATATGACTGAAGCGCCTTTTTCGATTTCTTCCTGGGCAAGTAACAGGAGTTTGCCATAGGTCAGAGAACTGGCCCCTTTGGAATAAATGCCTTTTTCAAAGGGTGCATCCACAAAATCATGGGGTTCTATGCCGAACAATTCTTTTCGGACCAAATCCGAACAAAAGACCTTGATGTCGAGAACTCTGGATAATTCATTAGAAATCGTACTTTTCCCCGAGGCAGGCATGCCGCAGACAACCCAGACAGTCGGTCGGGTGAATCGTAAGGCATATCCGTAGGCAAGATCTGTGTATCGGTCAATTTCTCTGCGAACACGGGCTGTTGCCCAATCCCCGATACTTGAATTTTCCAGACGCAAACAATTCACCTTGGTACGGATAAGCGCTCGATAGCACTTGTAGAAATCAATTAAAACGAACATATCGGCGTCATTTGTATATTGGGAAAAGAAATTGATCAGATGTTCCGCGATCTCCGAAAAACCCTCGAAATCCAGGTCCATAGCCAGAAAAGCCAAATCAGATGCCATATCCGAGTATCGATAACGCTCATTAAATTCAATACAATCAATGATCTGAATCCCATCATCAAAATAGATATGCCCGGACCTTAAATCACCGTGACAATCGCAGACTTTTTCATTTTCTGTCCGATGTTGGAAAAGGGACCGCCTCCGGATCAAAAATGAGCGTGTGGCCGCACGTATGACGTGAAATATCCGATCGTTAAACATCTCTCCCGCAAATCTTTCCATTTGCCCGAAGTTTTCTTCGCAGTTGGCGTGTATGGTTTCCCATGAACCAAA
>CAZDAB010000338.1:0-4208 GCA_964502855.1 uncultured Desulfobacteraceae bacterium
CCCTTGGAGAACTTGGGAATTCTTATCTGTCTCCTGACGATTTTCTAAATGATCCGATAGTGGTTCCTGTTTTCAAAAAACAGCTGTGGGACTTATGGGATACAATAGATACATTTTCAGGATTTCCGGAACCTTTCATGCAGGGGGAAAAACCTTTTTTTAATAGATGGTATAAAACTTATTCGAGGCAGCTCTTATATGAAGACATAAGAGATATGAGTGGAATTCGAAAAATAGACAGCCTTGTTTCTTTGTTTTCGATTTTACCATCGAAAATCGGGAGTCCGGTATCCATTAACAATCTTGCAATGGACATAGGGACCTCTTTTAATACGATTAGTGATTGGTTGACTGTTTTTGATAGATTCTTTCTTAGCTTTTCATTATCTCCATGGACTTCCAAAATTGCAAGAGCCATTAAAAAAGAGAAAAAAATATATCTGATGAATCCATCGATTATAGAGGATAGCGGAAGTCGTATGGAAAATATCGTTGCCATAGAATTGTCCAGAGCGACTCAATTGTGGTCAGATATGGGTTTCGGCAATTTTTCTGTTCATTACATTAGAAACAAAGAAAAAGAGGAGGTTGATTTTTTAATATCAGAAAGCAATACACCCAAGCTCTTAATAGAGGCCAAATTGAGTGACACGAACCCCTCAAGGTCTCTTATCAAATTTCAAAGATATTTAGAGGTTCCTGGTATACAGCTTGTTTTGAAGAAAAACACGGCCCGTATTATCACAAATGATAAAAACAAAATCCTTATCGTTTCTGCACCTGATTGGCTGGGGATATTGCCATAGTAAACAATATCGTCCTAACCCGTACAAGCCGATCTCCCGCCAAGCGGAGTAAGGCGGACGGGCCGGAACCAAGAAATGTTTGCCATCAGGGACAAAAATATAATATCTTGATTATACTGTAAATTCTGTCTAATCTTTTTGCGTTTTTTAATTCTCTTCCTCTTCATCAACAACCAGCTTCACATCCGGATATTTCTCTATCAAATACTGATACTCCGGAATATCTTTCACAAATATATTGGCCACCTTATCAGCATATATCAGCTTCCAGTCATCTTTCTCCATAAGTAACAACGATAATGATGAATTTGAATTATATATAATCCAGCTGATTTTATATTTATTAAGAACTTCATCCCAGCCCGGCTTCACGTTAGCAACCTTAATATATTCTTTTAATCTCTCAACGCCATACATGTCGGATCTGCCATCAAAAAAAACTTTATATTTAGGCCATGCAGCATAGATGATATAATCGCCAAACTCATCATTATTAAACATATTACCCTGGATATTCTCTTTTTTTAAGAACTCCACAGCAGCCACGGGCTCGGTTTCGGCATTAAACTTGTAATCTATCTTACCACTTGCTGCTAAAACAATTACCAACGCAATAGACAGGATCGGCCACACATACCCTTTCGCAGATGCATCTGTTTCAGAAATGCTAATCGACCTTCTGTTAATAAAGTCAACGAGCTTCCCATCTGTGGATTTTAGTAACTGTTGAATCTTCCGCATTAAAATCGGTGCTACAATTATGCAAAAAAGCGGAATATACCTTTTAGAGCAGAAAGACATATGAGTAAACAAAAGCACCATTGCCAGTTCAATCATATTCAAACGAACCCTTGAAATGGCAAATATAGCAAACATTAAAAGCAAAATAAATTCAAATGATTTAGCAATGAATGTGTGGAAATTTGGTGATAAAAACTCTGAAATATTATCC
This sequence comes from uncultured Desulfobacteraceae bacterium, assembly GCA_964502855.1. Classification (GTDB taxonomy): domain Bacteria; phylum Desulfobacterota; class Desulfobacteria; order Desulfobacterales; family UBA11574; genus S5133MH16. Next base: position 1,759 of record CAZDAB010000338.1, read on the forward strand.
ATAATAAACTTGTTTGAAATCAAATTGAAGGGAAACAGCAGGATGTGATACCCGTTAGGATTAATAAGAGAAACAAGAAGACAGGCCACTGTTATCAAGCCAAGCAGCCTGGCTTTTGTCTTGTAAAGATCCCTTTCTTTACCTTGTAAAGAAATAGACTTAACAACATTATCCGCAAGGTAAATACCTATCAGTATAAAACCTGCCAGAAAACCTCCGTGCAGATTAACCCAGATTAACATCATTTGGGGCAGAAGGTATAAATAATTTTTATTGTGATAATAATATTCATCGAGAAGGTAGTACCATATTACCATCAACAGCAAAGAAAAGATGTGAGGTCTGGCCAGCCAATGAATCTGTGAAGCCGTTAAAACGATTAGAACAATAAAGGATGCAAGGATAATATTACTACTGTTCGTTCGGATTATTTTAAACAAAAGGGAATAAACCAAAGAGATTATTAAAGAGAAAAAAATAACGATCCCGGTAAGACCGAACGCCCTGTGAACCATGGCCATAATAACCTCTGAAAACCATTCGTGGGCAGTCCACGGGATAGGGGGGGTAAGAAAAGAGAATATATCGTGCTTAGGAACCAAAAATGTGTTTATAATATGCTCGCCGGCTCGTATATGATAACCGGTATCGCAATCAAATAAAAGCCTCTTGCCAACACAAAATGATAGGTAAAGGAAAAGTGATATGAAAATAATGTCGGCAATGGAAGGTATTAAAAGAGATTTTATTTTTCCTGATTTATTCATAGCATTGTTAATTTTAGTTGATTCAATTTACAGAAAATGAATATAATTATTGATAAAAACGAATATTTGGGTCACTGGGACTATAGAAAAATAAGGTATGAGTGTCAAGCAAACACGTGCTTAATTCGAGGAACTTAGGGGCTTCTTCCATTATGATTGCATAAACGGGTTACCATTACAAACTTTTATTCTCGATAAATTGTCGAATTCCCGAGACGTTTAATTATTATGGATCAAACCAATGGACTCAAAACGACACAAATAAAAGAGGACCGCGGAGAGAAAAACGGATTACAACGCCTGCTCACTCCCTGGCGCCTTAAATGGTATCCGCGGTCACTTTTAGCAGCTATCGGCGTGGCGTTCATCATTGCCGTGTTAAGTGGGAATGGTGCTTCCACACTAACAGGCCGCTTAGGCGGAGATTACGCGGCGTTTTATGGTGCAGGGCGTATAATCGCTAAAGGAGAATTTGGGGAATTATACAATTGGAAGCGACAACTTGATGCCCAAAAAGACCTTTTCCCGGGAGAGGAGAAAAGCTTTCTTCCTTTTATGAATCCCCCTTATGTGGCACTGGCTTATTTGCCTTTATCACTGCTGCCCTATCGTTTTTCTTACGCTATTCATACGCTTCTATTGGTCGGGGCACTCCTTATGACGCTCCACCAGGTCCGGCCGATGAATGCCCATATCGATCGACACTATCTTTTTGCATTCACTTTGCTACTGTTTTTTTACCCTGTTTTACGTTCGGTTCTGGGCGGCCAGAATACTGCCTTCACTTTGTTACTCATTGCTTGTTCCTGGCGTGCCGTTGAAGACAGACATGAGTTTCGGGCAGGCTTTTTCCTTGGACTGTTATTATTCAAACCACATTTTGCCTTGCCGCTGATTGGGGTTTATGTTCTGTCCGGTCGCTGGCGCGTTGGAATTGCAAGTTCGATAACCGCTTTATTTTTATATGTTATCGGAATTTTGATGCAAGGGCAAAGGTGGGTTGTCATATGGTTTGAATACGCTAAGTGGGCCATACAGCCTCCCATGGGTTTTGAACCGGATAAGGCTATTTCATGGCTTGGATTTTTCAAGGCTTTGTTAGGCGTTGACAGCACATTTGCATTAATACTGGGATGGACCATGTTGTTGGGAACTATAATTGGCATTTCATGGATATGGTTTGTTGGCGGTCGACGAGCAGATTTAAAAGCTCAAATCGGATTAGCAGCCCCATGTCTTCTACTTATACCACCTCACGTCTATTATTATGATGCGGGCGTGCTCTTCTTTACTTATGCAGTGTTTGTAACCAAGCATTTTAAGCGTCAAGCTGAACTGGTTGGAATCATATGGCTTCTGGGCTTCAGTCAAATGTTATCCGGTCTTATCGGGATTAGCCCACTCTTTTTGGTAACGGTTTTTACAGGCGTACTGGCAATTAATGTTCTCGGCCTTATAGCTATAAAACCGAAAGCCAGTGAAAGCTTGATTGCCCTGTAAATTCAACTAAAGATCAAGGATAGGCATCTCACTTTGAAAACAAACCGTATTTAATAATGCAATACATGGCCCTAAAACCATCCTTCCAATTTATTTTCTTACCTTCCTGATAGGTTCTGCCATAATAGGTGTAATGCTTCAGACGGAATTGGAGTTTTCCTCAAATTATGTTAGTTGTCAACA
>CAZDAB010000339.1:0-4192 GCA_964502855.1 uncultured Desulfobacteraceae bacterium
CAGTTTTTTTAAGGGAGAGGTGTTTTTTTACTTGACTGACCCTTTAATGGGTGACGCCTATGTCTTTCTCATCACCCCCAAACTCCATCTTGACAATTATTATTTCTTACGATAGTATTGTTTTGTAAGACTTATTGCAAACAAAAAAGGGAAGAAAAGCCATGCGAACAGTTATTACTTCTAAATATCAGACAACCATACCGAAAGCCATTCGGGAAGACCTCGGACTATCCATCAACGATACAATTGAATGGAAGGTTGAAAATGGAAGAATCGTGGGTGTTCCCATGCAGAAGAACTTTCTTAAGTTTATAAACACTGTCAAAACGGGTGGTGGGAATATCGAGGATGACATCAAATTGTCAAGGAAACGGCGGGCAGAGAGATACCTGTGAAAAGACATACTATTGTAATAGATACCAACGCCCTTATATCCTTTGTGACGGATAGAAACGAAAGCCAGCAGGACAAAATAGCCGAACTTTTTGAAAACGCCGCCGGACTGCGGATGTCGATTTTATGCCCGCAGAATGTACTAACCGAATTTGTCTATGTGCTTGAAAAGGTATATGATATTTCGAAATCGGTAATAAAACAAATGATCAGTGATTTCGTTTCCATGCCCGGAATAGAAATTGTCCATGAAGTAAACCTGAGAATCCTTTTTTCGTACTGGCCTGATAAGATTCCGGACTACGGAGATGCTATTGTTACATCCGTCTGCAGGGCCAGAAAGGGAGCCATGGTCGCAACGTTTGACCATAAATTCTGTGCGGCCTTAAAAAGAATAGGCCTTTCTGTATATCCCTTCTAATTTTGCTTGCATCAAGTTCCCTGTTGGATGAGTTCTTTATCCTTGATATTTTGAGTCCCTTCTCAATCTTTTCAATCTTTGCCTTCAACTTTCTATTTCTATCGGTTTTTTGAAATGTGCATTATGGGGATATCTATTCATGCGTTCCGCTCAATTAGCTCACCGTCTCACTTTGAGCGTTCACCCTTAGCCTTAGGCATTTTAAGCATTTTTTTATTCTGCCCCCAAATCTCCATCACCTGTCATCGAAAACCACGAATCAAATTTTATGCACGTTCTGCATCAACGTCCCCCATTATATATTTAACCGCAGGTAACAGTTTAGTTATTTTTTAAATAAAAGAGTTCATATTTAGATTAATGTACTCTTTTTATTTGACATTCAACAAGAGTAATGATACGCTTGGATAAAATCACCGAACATAAAGGATCTAAACATATGAAAAAGATAGATTTGTTGAAAAAACAACAGGCTATGCTAAAGGAGCAAATTTGTAATAACATGGACCTGATCGTCGGATCAGTCGTACGATCTCCGGCAATGATGTATCATAGCCTAACCACTAAAATTGAGGGAAAGACGGTTACCCGATACATCCGCAAAGGTCTGGTACCCAAAGTCAAAAAAATGACCGATCGTCACAAAAAAGTGCGCTCTATGATTTTGAAATTATCAAAAGTGAATTGGGAATTACTCAAGCTGGAATCTGAATAAATAATGTCCTTAACTCGTAGCGAGCAGGCTCCATGGAATTTTAAGTGTCCGTATAAGCATTGCTGCCCTCACCTGGAAGGATTGTCTGCGAAATGGGTCTGGGAAGAATATCAGCGCTCTTATGATGATCATTTAACACATTGGAAGGTTAGAACTATTCAACAAGAGGAACTTGAAAAAGCTCTTGAGTACATCGGTGAGTTAGAAAAACAAAATCAAGAGTTGAATGCAAAACTAAAAGCGCTTCACAAAAAACAATTTAAATCCAACAGGAAACCTGGTCGCAAAACCCATGAAAAGGATGACCATAATAAATTTAATTCTGAAAAGAAGAAAAAACGAGGCGCGCCAAAAGGCCATCCGGGCTGGTTTAGACGCAATCCGGATCATATCGATAAAACCGTTATTGTTCCGGCTCCTGAAGCTTGTCCCCATTGCGCCTGCACAGACTTAAAACCCATGGATGAAATGCAGAATCATCTGCAAGAAGATATCGTCCTACAACCCAAAACCCAGGTCATTAATTTCAAACACCATCAAGCATTCTGCCCTAAATGCAGGCGCTCTGTCATTAAGGCTGCCAAAGGAGAACTCCTTAATTCAAAAATTGGACCCACAACAAAGGCGGCGGCTGTATTTTTGAGATATGACTTGCGAATCCCTTACCGGAAAGTACAAGAACTTTTTGACGTGTTTTTTAATATGTCACTTGTCCCTGCTTCAGCCATGGCGTTTGACCGCACGGCAACCCGTAAAGGGGAGCCACTTTATGAGGATTTAAAGGAAAAGGTCCGTGCCTCATCATCCGCTCATGCCGATGAAACTTATTGGAGGCAAGATGGTATTGGGCATTATGTCTGGTATGCTGGTAATGATGACCTGGCAATGTTCCATATTGATCGCCATCGTTCATCAAAAGTGGCTCAATCGATTCTGGGAAATAACTTCAACGGTGTTTTGAATACTGATGGATATGCGGCGTATAATGCTGTGAATGCAAAAGACCGGCAATCATGCCTGGCACACTTAATTCGTAAATCAAAAGAGATAAAACAGGAAATCTTGCTTACAAAACCTAAATTCCAGGATAAACCATCCATTCGGTTTTGCAATTACGTTTCAACCATTTTTAAAAAGGCCTGCGAAATTGGACAGAAACTCAACAGCGGTGACATCAAACAAAATCGTGCGGATGTATTCGAACGTCGCTTTTATTCTGTTTTAAACTCAATATGCTTAACAAAGCTGGCCCATGATAAAGCCGAAACCTTAAGACAAAGACTGATCGACCCCAAAAAAGAATACAATCGGTTATTTACTTTTTTAAAATATCCTGATGTTCAACCAACCAATAATCAGGCAGAACAGTCCCTTAGAAACATGGTTATTTTTAGAAAAATCTGCTTTGGAACTCGCTCCGATGACGGTTCTTATTCGCACAGTGTTCTGCCCAGCCTTTTGTTAACCGCCAAACGCCAAGGAAAACATCCCCTCTCATTCTTCGAATCTTTGTTCACTTCAGATACTGCTACGGCTCAAGCCGCACTGTATAATGACTCGTCTTAATAATATCTCCTCTGATCCATACAATTTAAATACCAACCCGGAAAAGGACTAGACTATTACCAGAAAAAAATACCATCTGATGGGCCTGAATTTTAATTCGAAAAAGCTCTGTGAGGCATAAAATGCCTTGATTAAAAATTAGGCGGTGGATTTTGGAACGCTAAAATGCTTGACGCTTAATGCCTATTTGGGTTATATATATTTTATGCAACAGCCTAACGAAATTAAGACGTCATTAAAACGTGAGTACGATCTTTACTCGAATGCCATGGTATTTTATAAAAAGACCTTGAAGGAGTTCGAGCAAAAACACCAACTTAGCACGCAGGTATTCCTTAAAAAGTTTGAATCTGGGCAGTTGGGAGATGAAGCGGACTATTTTGATTGGTATGCCTTTGCAAAACTCCTTGCCAAGTGGCGAAAGGCACAGTCAGTAATTCGGTCAGCTATCCAGTGATACAAGAATTTGTTGCAGAAATTGAAAAAACCATCGATTCTTCATCTATCGTCTTATTATCACACATTCAAAAATATTTTGGCCCTGGGGAAGAAACCGTTTACTTGAAAGGCCAAATCACAATTATAGATTCCTCCACTCTTGAAATTTCCATATTTGCCACTGAATCTAGTGAAAAATTGTCTATAGATAAATACCGGTTGCACTATATGAACGCTGGCGGGCAAATGGTGTTTCGTTATGATAATTCCCCGCATCATCCCGAAATAGACTCTTATCCCCACCATAAACACACTCCCGGTAAAATAAGACCATCAAAGATACCTTCCATTCAAGATATCTTAAACGAAATAAGCGCTATGATCCTAAGAGCTTAATTTTTTTCTTTCTGTGGCCCACCTTCCCCGCTCCGCTGTGCCCAGTAGCTCTCCGTTAAAGTACCAGGACAGGCCAGAAGATGGTACCGGAATGTCCCAAAAACATAATATACCATGTCTGCATTTTGCTAAAAGTTCAGTTTAATCAAACACAGTGTAACATTTTGTAATCAGCCATAAACCAATAATCCAATGGACATCCCCAAAAACCTTCTTGTTGAAAAGCTTAACCAGGTGCGTGAACAGATTAAAAAAACCGACAA
>CAZDAB010000340.1:0-4187 GCA_964502855.1 uncultured Desulfobacteraceae bacterium
CTCGCTCGGGCCTTGCCGGAAACCAAAATCTACCATTTATGGATGGACACTAGTTTCATGAAAATTAATGAAAGCCTCCGACTCGCGCAACATTCGGGCGCCACATCATAAATGGGTTGTTTCCATTTGAGGAATTAGTAAAAAATTGTGGGTATGTCAATAAAGAGAAGGCTGGCAAGATGGGGAGACACGGATCCACACCTTATTCTGTATTGTAGATTTCTCGTACCACATTCGTAAACCAGGGCGGTCTCTGGAGCACGACATAAATGAGGATTACGCCGAGAATCGGAATTGGGATTACCACATCAATGATTCCTAAAAATATCAGAATGAGGAGAGATTTTGTTTTAATACTCATAGGATAGACCTTTCTTGTAGGCTTTATTCCGGTGTGTAAAACCTGGCCCTGTGGGCCAGAATTTTTATTGTAACGTATAAGATTTTAAAGACAACCCTATTGAGTCACTATCAATAAGTATAACTGGATTCAATAAGTTTTTGTGGGCGTTTTCGCGTCACATCCTATCAGAAAAAAATATTTGCTCACCGGGCTATAAAGATCCGTAAGGGAATACCCTTTCCCCGGCTTGCTGCGACCTTTTTTATTTTGTTCTATATTCTCTTGTGATAACATAGAGTTAAAAAAGGTCTTAGTTCATTCATCAAGCCACCATTTATAGGGGGGCCGGTTGACTTGCAAATAAAATGGCGAGGGTGTATTTCCAAAGACAGTCAACATTAATAATCAGGAGGATTTTATGAGCGCACTTATTGATTTTTCCATTTTTCCGGTGGACAAGGGCGAAAGTGTGAGTCCATATGTTGCCAGGGTTGTAACAATTATCAGAGACAGCGGGTTGCAGTATAAGATCGGCCCCATGGGCACGACTATTGAGGGGGAGTGGGAAGAGCTTATGTCTATCGTTACCCTTTGTTTTGAAGAACTGAAGAAAGACTGTCGCAGGATATACATGTCCATCAAAGTCGATTACAGAGAGGGGGGTTCCCACCGCATCGCCGGTAAGGTGAAATCGGTGGGCGGGTCACGATAATCATCATATTCCTCAGAAATTGAACATATCGGAATTTTTTCACCTTATGGACGTTAAAAGGGTTTTAGAAAAATCGAGTTTTTGCTTTATACATGCAATAATGGAATATTGAAATGATGCTTTTCAAAGGAAGGTTCCTATTTTAGCATAGATCGAATCGATCATTGGAGAGATCAGTGATCCGTGGAAGCCGTCGTTAAGAGCGTAGAGGAACTGACGGTATTTTTAACGGAATGTAAAATTTTACATCTACCTTACGCGGATTTTTTCCTGAGATATCATAAGCCCCCCCCGTATATAGAAAAACAAGTGCTTGAAAATATAACAGAAACATTAATATTCATTCTTTATGTTTCTTTTGGAATACATTTTGCATGTTTAAAATTTACAACCAAACAGCAATGACTTCGGTTACCTGGGCTTAATAAATTAAATTTGAGCATGGGTGATGATGAACCGATCTTAAAAATACCACAATGTGTATTTAAAGTCAAAACAACTCATTAAAATAATACATTGATTTCTTTTGAAAAGTTCAATTTGCAACTTCCGGATAAATTCTTTTTAAAGAAACTTCGTTGGGGGGTTGCAATCCATAAACAAGAAATTATTTTATAGGAAATTGGATGAGCAAAAAAACTCTGTCGGGTTCCAACCCACAGTCTGTTACAATGCTTTGTTCTTTTATTGACAACTTGCTGAATGCCTTAAAATTAAAAGAGGGCATTCAGGAAAAATAAATTGAGAAAGTTTAAGGATATGAAAAAATTATACATTTTTATACTGATACTCTTGATGACGGCATCGTGGCCAAAAAATGACAAAGAAGTTTACGCCTTTGATATCAATGCCACGCAATACTTCAACCTGGGATTAGAAAGTTCGATGGTCTATAAAAAGATCGATTATTTTTCCAAAGCCCTGGAATTGAACCCGAGACTTGCGCCTGCCTACGAAAAACGAGGATTGCATTATTATTTTCAGGAAAAGTACGATAAGGTAATTGAGGATTTTACCCATTATATCCAACTGGTTCCCAATAAAGCCGATGCCTACCGAATGCTGGGTATGGCTTATCTTAAAATCGACAATTATGAGAAGGCAATTGCCAACTTCGACAAGGCGATCAATTTGGCACCGGAAATGAGCGCGGCCTTTGGTTACCGGGCGGAGGCCTTACGGCGGAATTATCAAATGAACGAAGCCATTGAAGATGCCGACAGGGCCATTGCGATGGAAAGTGATCTGCAAATTTTATCCGACATTTATAGAACCCGGGCCAAGGCTTACCAGGAATTGGGTGAAGAGATATCGGCCAACGCCGATTTCAAAAAGGCGGAAGATATCGATCCCAGGTACGTCCTTTACCGCTATTTGGCAGGATCTGTCAACCTTAAAGATATGAGAAAAATGGGACTGTTATATATGATCGGAATGGCCTTTGTGTTTATTTTCGGCCTTAAACTAAAGCCTCCCAGAAAAGACGAATAACCCGGCTTGTTCACCTGAAAGATGTCATTTCCAAAAGGCGCCGGGTGATATAAAAGGCGACCAATCCCGAAAAAATAAAAAAGATGCTCAAAAAGAGTAATAAATTCATTTTGTATTTTGAAAAATAAACGCATCAAAAAAAGCCCCCTCCACTTTCTGTGATGCCAAATTAAGTCCCTGGACATATTCATTCGGATCGGCCGCATCAGGATGTGAAGGTGTTTTTTCCTTAATCATTTGAATTCCCTTTTGATTGGGTTCTAAAAAACAAATAACTGCATTGGATTTAGATATGCGAATACATTCTTGTAATACATTGACCCGATATTCTTGATCGATATGGTGTAGGGAACCCAAGAAGAAAATCGCATCGAACGTATTATGCTCAAACGGCATGTCTTTGGCATCAAAAGCTTTAAATTGAATCAAATGATCAACATTTACTTTTTTGGTATTATTGAGCCAATCTTCTTTTGCATATTCGGAGTTATCGTCTTTAGGCTCTCCCGTTAATACTTCATAGCCATTTAATGCAAGGGTTATGGCCATACTTCCTATTCCGGTTCCCACATCTAATATTTTCGCATCGTTCGGCAATTTCAAATCTTGAATAACCGTATTCGCGAAGTCAGATGTAAAAGAAAATTGTTGCCCTAAAATTTCTTTGGCTTGGGTTATATTCATTCCAATTTCCCTTTATGTTTTCAGTTGGGTCAAGCAGTTATTCAAAGTGCTTTAGCAAATTCTCTGCCGGCCTGATATGCTTCTTCAAGATATTCCGGGTGCTTTAAAACATCATCCTCAAAATCCAGGCTGCGATATAAAAGTGATCGCCAAAGCTCCATGTCCAACACATCAAAAAAGTATTTGATTGTCAAAAGTGTTCCGTCAAAGAGCTTTTTGCCTCTAGTGGCGCCGACTGAAATGAAAAGGCCCTTTCGTATGGGCTCCCATTGTCCGTAAGGGACCTTATCAATCCAGTATTTTTTAACCCATAGTGATTGACAACGATCCATTAATATTTTCGTGTGGGCGCTGACCGTATAAAAAAAGATGGGACTGGCAAGCATCAATCCTTGAGCGGACAGAATTTGGTCAATAACGTGGTGAAAATCATCTTTAATGACGCATTTTCCTTCCTTTTTACAACCGTAAATTTCAAGACAGGGCGACATCTTCAAGTCTCTTAGACTGATTTCATTGACTTCGGCGCCGGCATCAACAGCTCCGCTAACGGCGCGTTTGAGCAAGGTTGCAGTATTTCCTTGTCGTCTGGGACTGCCATAAATAGCCAAAATTTGAGCCATTTTATCTCCTTTATTAGAATGTCTCACATGGAATTTGAAAAATCATTACCGGTGCTATTAGCGTTGCATCATATTAAAAGCTTTTTAAGATTGCAAGATTTTCGGTTGACCGATCAGAAATTAACAGACGCCTACGAAGTTAAACATGTAGGCGTCTACCTGGGAGTTGGCTGTAAATTTATGGTTGACCTTTGAAATTGAAGTGGTTGGCATCAGCAGTTGTCAGCTTGTTTTCATCGGTATTCTCAGCCACCGACCAACGAACGTTCTTTTTCCAGTTTAAAAAAAACCAGAAACTTGCTTTCTCTGCGATCCTTATCGGAAGGGTAAGTTC
>CAZDAB010000341.1:0-4157 GCA_964502855.1 uncultured Desulfobacteraceae bacterium
TTCAGCAGTAATCCACATGCAGAATTCATTGTTTTCCAATCCTGCTTTGAAATAACGAACCAGAATATCAATCAAATCCTCTGGGGTCCGGTAAAATTGACAGAAATGTGTACCCCAGGAAGCATTACCAATAAGATCGATTCCTGTTTTTCTGAGATCTTTTTCCATTATTGGTTCCTCCTAAAGTGGGCCGAAGAGATCAAAGACAGAATACTTGTTTTTTTGCTGTGTATTGCCTTATATTAAAACCAAAGTAGTATGTCCTCAGGCCTATTAAGCGAGACATATAATAATCGGCGGAGTCATTATCAGTATTCCATTAAGTGGATGAATATAGCTTTCGATATGTTCCCCGATCAGTTTCACGCTTTCATCGGCCTTTTCGTTCGCCAACGCGATTGCGTCTTTTTTCAGGGCAGAATAGTAAAAATATCCACCAACGAACCCAGACAGAAAACCCATCACCGATATTATCAAGATCAACAGATTAATTTTGAAGTCAGTTTTTATCATAGTTGGCACTTATCCAAAGCGGGATCTATGCTTTGCTCCGATCAGCATCTAATACTTTTCGGACTGTTTTCGCAAGATCAGCTTTTACAATTGGCTTATACGCAAAGGCCTTGATACCGATTTCTAGGGCCGTTTCTTCTGATATTTTCTTGTTGTAACCCGTGCAAATGATTACCGGAATATCAGACCGTATTTTCATCAGTTCGATGGCGAGCTTGTCGCCGCCCATGTTCGGCATGGTCATGTCAGTTATTACAAGATCAAAATTGTTTGGCTTAGATCGAAAAAGTTCTAAAGCCTCCACACTGCTGGTTCGCGCTGTTACCGAATACCCCAAATGCTCAAGAATTTGGCTTCCCATTTTTGCAATCGGAGCTTCATCGTCGATAAACAAAATTCGCTCGGTACCAGTTGGTAGTGCTTCGGCCTTTAAAGGGATAGCTTCAGTACGCTTCTTGGAGATGGGAAAATAAACATTGAAAATGCTGCCTTTCCCAAGTTCACTGTCAACTGTTATCACTCCGCCATAATTTTTGACAATACCGTAAACCGTTGAAAGACCTAATCCTGTCCCTTTTCCGGGCTCTTTGGTAGTGAAAAATGGCTCAAACAAGGATTCCATGACTTGAGGCGGTATGCCGGAACCTGTGTCGGATACTGAAAGTTTAAGATAGTCGCCGGGTTTCAAATCTAAATGTGATTTTGTAAAATCGGCATCTAATCGAACATCTGTTAAATCAATACTCAATACACCGCCTTTTTCTTCCATGGCATGGCCTGCATTGGTGCATAGGTTCATTAATATTTGGTGGACTTGTGTCGGGTCAGCCATAACCAGGGAATCACTTTCAATATCTCGTCTGATTTCAATGGTTGTGGGAAGCGATGATCTGAGAAGTTTCAGCGCTTCTTTTGCGATAATGTCCACCCGAACAGGTTTGAGTTCTTCAACTGTCTGGCGCGCGAAGGTTAATATCTGTTTGACCAAATCTTTTGCCCTTAAACCTGCTGTGTAAACCTCTTGGAGGTTATCTTCAAGGTGAGAGCCTTTTTCGATGTCATCCAGTGCCAATTCCGTATAACCGATTACGGAGGACAGAATATTGTTGAAATCATGGGCGATGCCGCCGGCCAGAGTGCCGATGGATTCCATTTTCAGGGCTTGTTGAAGTTTCGCTTCAGCCGCAACCCTTTCTTTTTCCATCATTTTAATTTCAGTAATATCCCGATAAATCGAAAGCATCGATGCCGGAGCATCGGAACGGGCAACAAATGAGCAGTTGATGGAATAAAAGCGGCCTGTTTTCGGGTCTTTCTTCTCATATATGCTATGTTTTCCTTGCCGGACCTGATCAAATACACACCAGGGACATTTTTTATCCTCGTCATAAATGGCTTTATGGCAAAGCTCGCCTGTGGCATCATGGCCGACTTTGTCGATCATTACCGAGTTCATATATTCAATACGAAAATCATGTGAGCAGATATAGGCCGGGTCCGTCATGGCTTCCATCATCGAACGGTATTTTTTCTCGCTTTCCTTAAGGGCCTCCTCGGCCTTCTTGCGTTGAGAGATATCTCTTGCAACAGATATTATTGAAACAACTTTATTATCCTTAAAAACCGGGGATCCACTCACCTCTGCAATTTTTTTTGTTCCGTCCTTAGCCATAAACTCATATATGACAGATGTAATTGTCTCTCCCGCAAACACGTCTAAAACATCGTTATAAGCGGCTTCAAGATAATCTGGTGCCAAAATATTTAAATCCTGAAATGGCTTTCCGATAAGCTCTTCGGGTCTGTATCCCAAAATCCTCTCCACTGACGGTGATACGGTAAGAACCCTAAATTCACTATCGAGAGAATAGATAATATCAAATACGTTTTCGAAATGAAGGCGATATTTTTCCTCGCTCTCCCGCAGACCATCCACCATCCGCTTGCGCTCGGTGATATCCGTAATAAATGCAAAAGCGCTCTGTACCTTGCCTGATGCCTCTTTGATTGTTGTTGCATTAAAGAATGTGTGTATATTTTCACCGTTCTTTTTTTTCAGGGTAATTTCATAACTGCGATGGTTAATGGTGGATATCTTTGAGGTCTGTCCAATAAAAATCTTTCGGTTCTCATCATCAACAAAGTCAAAGGGTGTTTTGCCAAGTATCTCATCTCGATGGTAGCCGAGCATTTTACAAAAAGATTCGTTAACTTCAATAGTCTCAAGTTCAGGATTCAGTATCCAGCATCCTTCTGATGTGGTTTCAAGAATGGTCCGGTATTTTATCTCACTCTCCCGCAGCGCCTCCTCTGCTCTTTTTTGTTTGGATTCAGCTTGCTCTAATTCCTGAATCCGTTGCTCCAATTCTTCGTCGTAGGTAGGTTTTTCAGACATGATTTTTACCTGCGTCTTTTCGATCTTTTTCAATAAAATGGGTGAAGATCTCCCTATTTTAAGAACCATCCGATCAAGTCGGTGGTATAATTAAAGAGCAGTCTGCAATTTCTTTTGTAAATCGAAAAATTTAGCCCGCATAGCCTGTAATTTTCGAGGCGGCATTCCCGAAAAACAATGATTCAATTCCTGTATCTTTACTGCTTCGCCTTTCAGGGTCTGTATACAAGGTGTTATCGGCCTGCCTTCGGTCGATAAATTCAAAGGTTATGCCGACCGCAACCCTGCTTTTGCGTATTTCCGAGTTCTTTTTGAAGATAAGGATAAGCATTCATCCAGCACCTTCCGAACCGTGAGAGCAAAATTATGCGTTACAAAAGGCTTCGTTACAAAAGCTTTGATACCCAGTTCCCTGGCCTTTTCTTCAGGTATTTTTTCATGGAATCCGGTACAGAGGATAATCGGCATATCCGCGCGGATGTTCAGGATCTCCTTTACCAGCCTTTTACCGGTCATCTTCGGCATGGTCATGTCGGTAATCACCAGGTCAAATCGGTCCGGCCCGGAACGAAAGAGATCTAACGCTTCTACAGGATTGATTTTGGTTTCAACCTCATATCCCAGTCGTTCCAGTATTCTCCGAACCACCTTCACCAGGGACTGTTCATCATCAACAAACAGGATGCGCTCGGTGCCGGTGGGCAACGCCTCCGGTTCCTTGACTTTTTGTTTTGTTTCAGCTTCAATCACAGGGAACAACACCTCGAAAACAGACCCTTTTCCAGGTTCACTAGTGACAGTAATCATCCCATCGTAACTCCTTACGATTCCGTGAACCACGGAAAGACCCATGCCGGTTCCTTTGCCGACCTCTTTGGTGGTAAAATAAGGGTCAAAAATCCGGTTTGCGATTTCAGGTTCAATCCCATGGCCCGTATCTCTTACGGTCAGTTTTACATAGCGACCCGGTTCCACATCTAATGCCTCATCCTGTTTTTTAAATTCAACATTCTTAAGGGTTACCTTCAAAACACCCCCATACTCACCCATGGCCTGGGCGGCGTTGGTGCAAAGATTCATGACCACCTGACTGATCTGTGTGGGATCGGCTAAAACCGTGTCAAATCCACATGAAAGGTCCTGTGATATTTCAATTGTCGCAGGAATAGAGGCGCGAAGCAGCCCGAGGGAATTTTTTATAATTGGGCTTATCTGTATCGGATTCCGTTCAGCTAAAGATTTACGGGCA
>CAZDAB010000342.1:0-4147 GCA_964502855.1 uncultured Desulfobacteraceae bacterium
TCAAAGAACATAAACGGTATCGGTCACATGCAAGAACCTAACCGGACATTACTGATTACAAATAGAAATAGTTTGGGTCATTGTTATTTTGAATTTAAGATTTGTTTGGAATTTGATGCTTGAGATTCGGGATTTTAAAAAATTCTTGAATGTTTATTCGTTTCGTTATGGATACATCCACTTCTAAAATACCACCTTCAGCACCTTCGATTCTCATCATTTTGATGGGGTCTATAGGAGATGTAGCGCGGGGTCTGTGCCTGGTGTCACATATCAAAAACAATCTGCCGGAAAGTAGGGTAACATGGCTCGCAGAGCCAATGTGCTCGGAAGTGGTCCGTTTACACCCACGCATTGACAAAATGATCGTTTTTGACAGAACCAGGAATATGTTAGGGATACGAGATCTTTATAAAGACCTATCCCGAGAACACTTCGACATTACACTCGATCTTCAGCGTCACTTAAAAAGCGGCTTTTTCTCGTTTCTTTCCGGAGCGAAAAGACGAATCGGTTTTAACTGCCTCAATTCAGGGGAATTTAACTGGATCTTTAATAATGAACATATCCCCTATGCCAGCGATGAGCTTGATCTGCCCAAATTGTATCATTATCTTAAATTTACAGAATACTTGGGGTTACCCGAGCCGGCATCCCTGGACTTCGGTTTTTCCTGCCTCGATGAAAAATCTAATCTACCGGATATGGTAACTAAAATAAGTACCCCCTTTATCGCAGTGGTAATGGGCTCATCATGGCAATCCAAAGACTGGTTTTTTGAAGGATACTATCAACTGGTAAAAAATATTCTTTCTTCAATGAAAAGGCCGGTTGTGCTGCTGGGTGACGGCTCACAAGTATCATCTGCAACAAAACTGTACCAAAGACTTGGCTCACAGGGGGTAATTAATCTTGTGGGGAAAACGTCCATTCTTGAGCTTGTGGCCGTGCTTAAGGCCGCTGTAGCCGGTGTAGGCCCGGACTCGGGACCGGGTCACCTGGCAGCAGCAGTGGGAACTCCCTATGTATCTCTTTTCGGTCCAACATCTCCTATGCGTGCAGCACCCTATAACTGTGAACATCTTGTCGTTCAATCTAAAGCAAGCTGTGTTTCCTGTTATAAAAAGAAATGTCCTGACCTCGACAGGTTATGTATGCGCCTTATCAGTGTTGAATCGGTCCAGGAAAAACTTTCTCTTGCACTTAAAACTGCTGGCGCCTAACTATCTGTTTTCCTTTAGGCTGTCAACCGTCTATTTCCAATCTAAAAGCGCAAATTGTGACCGTTTAAGGTATAAGTCTTTGGAGCCGGCTTTTAATGAAGGATTGAAAAGCCATATCGTTTTCTCCAAAGGAAATCTCTATGCCGACGATAACCAAACGGATAGGCCATTTTATTTTATGAGCGATTCGAACATAATCTTTTTCTGTGGTAAAAATAAATTCAACGGATAGATCCATCGCTGATTTTACAATTTCATCAAGTTCTCTATTCGAATACGGGTGATGGTCCGGGAATCCTGAAAAATTTTCTAATTTACACTTGAAACTCTCAATTGTTCGGCGAAAATCATCATTGCTTGCTATCCCGGAAAAAGCGGAGATCCTCTTATTTTTAAAGATATCAAAATCGTACTTGGATGAAATATTTAGTCTATCCGCCGATTGCAGGTTGTTTCCTGTAACAATTTGATAAATATATGGGATATGAGATGAATAAAAAATTGGCTTTCTCGGAATAACGCTTTTTATCTGGTTCAAAGCCGCCGGCTTTCCGACATCCGATCGGGTTAAAATCACAGCGTCTCCCCGCGACAAAGCAGACACGGTTTCTCTTAGAGTGCCCATAGGGAAAAGATAAGTATTGCCCAACGGCTCTTTACTGTCTAAAAGAACCAGGTCTATATCTCGATGGAGCTTTAAATGTTGAAATGCATCATCAAGCAGTAAAACATCCGGTTTAAATTTTTTTATCGCCAATATACCGGTCTTAAAACGGTTTTGACCCACAATAACAGGTACGGTTTTTAGTCTGTTAGCTACCATAAATGGCTCATCGCCTGCTTTATCAGGTCCCATACAAATCGTATGCCCGTCAGATACTATGCCACCGACCTTCTCTGCTTCACCTTTATATCCCCTGCTGATAATTGCAACACCATACCCGAGATGCTTTATTAGTTCCGCTACATAAATCGCCATGGGTGTTTTCCCAGACCCGCCAACCGTAAGGTTGCCGATAGAAATAACCGGGCATGGAAGTCTTTTTGACTGCAAAAGACCTTTTTTGTATAACGCTTCCCTCAGCTTAACTAATCCGCCATAACCAATTGATATTGCGAAAAGGAAAGATTTAAGAGATGAGGATCTGTTTTCTCTTCCGCCAGTCATAATCACTTGGATTTTTTTCTTAACATTTTCTGGAGTCGCCATCATTTTGTCTCTATCCCGGCGGGCACAAACCATTCAGGATTTCAAGATGTTGTACTTAAATGTTAAACGAAATCCATCTAAAACCCCGGCAAGCCGCATAACACAAGGCGTTTACTGCTGTTAAGGCCATTGAGAGCCTTGTGGATATGAGCTTTCAATCGTTGTGTACCTTTAACTTGTGTCAGGAGTTGGTTAAGCGCAGACAATCCCTTGTTCTCAACGATATTGTTAACCATTAATTGTTTTTGCGCCATGGATTTCACCCCGATAGCAAATCCCGGCGGCGACGAATTCAATAGAATGTAGGCACAATAAACCCAGTGAACATGTGACATGACAGAACTGAAATATTTTGCCGAAACATCTTCAAAACCCAGAAACATTTTTATTTCTTTATGAAATATTTCGATTGCCCATCGAAGCCGATAGCCAATGACGATCTGTCTGGGTGTTGCCTTCAAGTCATTGCATGCGAGGTGTTTTCTTTTTCCATTATTGGATTTCGTTTTGAATTGCGAACAAATCAGTTGAGCTTTTCCGAAGTTCTTAAGGTAGCCTGTGATCTGTCTGACGCGGAACTCCATCCACTTCTTTTTTCCACCATTCTTTGGTGCTCGAATGGTTCTCCACCCGGTTTTGCGATTATTTTTGAAGGTTACGGTTACTGATTTCCAGTCTTCCGCTTTCTTTGTAGTGCGGTATAGTTTTTCAGTTTTTACACCTCTTGTTGATTTTAAAGCTATGATGAATTTCCAATGCTTGGCTGCTATCGCTTTTTGAATTTTTTGATCATCATAACCACTGTCAGCAAGGACAACAACCTTTTCAGGGGCATGAACCCCGATATATTCTTCAAGAGATAACCGGCTAAGGTATTGGGCTACTTGTGTGTTTTCAGTTTGGTATTCAATACCGTTTTGTTTGCAATATTTCTTAGTATAAAAAGAAATTGGAGGCAACGGGATCACTTTATCATTAATATGTAGAACAATGTTTGTCCATTGGTGACCGACAACAAATCCTTTGCCGTGATTAAAACGCTTAGAATTGTCAGTGTGCAAGCTTGATCGATTAAGAAATGTGGCGTCAACAGAGATTGCAATATTCCATGGAAGTTTGCCGGTAGACAATCCTTTATTTATTTTAGAAAATTGACGAGCTTGTTTTTTTGACAATTCGCGCAGGGCATAGACAGCTTTGTCAGTGTTATTGTTTAAAAAATAATGAAATCTGGACTTGGATGAGTCTGAAAATCTTGCGGCGGCTGTTAGCGTATGTGTTCTTGAAGAAGCCATAAGAAAAATAAGATATATAGTAATAGCGGGTTTAAGCCGTTTTGAAACTTTAATCTGTTTTGAAATCCAGTTTGAAAATTTACTGTAATTCACCAGTCACCTCCGTGCAGTATTAATTGACTGCCGGAGGCCTCCGTAATGTACTGCAATTACAGTAAAAAATCTAGAACTATTTTAACCTGCTGTTATCATTAAATAATTGACATTGTTTTGCAATTTTGCTATTTGATGATTAGCCTCCCTGATAAAAACAACTTCGCTGTAACCAACCAGCGTTGCTTAAAATTGCGTGGATACGCACAGGGAGGCTTTTTTTTGTTAACTTCACGCAAATCAGGCCTCCACAAGCGCATCTTCCTTTAAGTGCCGAATTGATAGGAGCCCACAGCGATTTTATTAAATTTCACTTAACATTTAAG
>CAZDAB010000343.1:0-4138 GCA_964502855.1 uncultured Desulfobacteraceae bacterium
ATGGACTGGAACGCATCAGCCGGGAAACCGGCCCTGCTGCCGTTGCCTGTGTGGGCTCTGTGAGAAGCAGCCTGGAAACGCAGGCAGCTTTAAAGCGCCTTTGCCGAACAAAGGGCTGGAAAGGGCCCGTATACGGGATGAATCATGACATCGAAATGAAGGTCAAAACCGCCGTATCCGAATTCGATCCTGATCTGGCCGTTTCCCTTCGTGATCTGGAAAAAGCCGATTATATATTGGCCGTTGGGGTGGATCCTGTCAACGAAGCCCCGATGCTGGCCATGGCCATGCGCCAGGCTCAGAGAAAGGGGGCCAAAGTTGCGCTTGTGGATCCCCGGCCCATTGGTTTGCCCTTGGATTTTTACTACCTTCCGGTCACCCCCGATGCCATGGACCTTTGGCTTACGTTTTTGCTGAAAAACATGGTCGGACCTGATATTTCCGAAGCGTCCGGACCCAAGGCCCGTAAAAATTTGGATGGAATCGTGCCTGAAGATCTCACGACCCTTTGGAACCCGGATCAGATGGCGGCAGTGGAGAAAGACCTGGGTCAGAGTTTGCGGCCCATGATTGTCTGCGGCACGGAAATTGTGCCGAAAATTGTCCCCGGCCTGGCCGCCGATTGTGCCCGGCACTTGAGGTCCATGAAAAAGGCGTCCGGCCTGTTTTACCTGTTTACCGGGGCTAATGCCTTTGGTGCCGCTTTGCTCTCGGATCTCGAGACCTCTTTTGATAAAATCCTCACGCAAATCGAAACCCATGCCGTCCGGGCCCTGGTGCTGGTGGAAAGCGATCCCTATCTGAATTTTCCGGATCGAATCCGATTAGAAAAGGCCCTTGAACGGCTCGATGTGCTCGTTGTGCTGGATTATCTGGATTCTAAGGCAGTCCGGGATGCCGATATTTTTTTGCCGACCATGACCCTGTATGAAGCCGGCGGTTTCTTTATCAATCAGGAGGGAAGGGCCCAGAAAGCGCCCGCTGCCTTTCGGGGCGGCCGTCCCATAGTCCAGGTCGGCGGCGGGGGCCATCCGCCCCGGTCTTTCAGGGACGATATTCCCGGCCATGAGGCCAGGCCTGCCTGGCAAGCGCTGACAGAACTCGCCGATGGAACCTCCGATCACCGTGAAAAAGAGATGCACAACAAATTAATGCAATGGCTGGTTGAAACCCATCCGGTATTTTCGGATCTTTTGTCCGTGGATGTGTTTCCGGACGCCGGCGTCCGGCTCAACCTTGGGCAAGGCACCGGGGCCCGTAATGAACGGGATCGACCCGTTGCACCTCAATCGAACAGTAAATCTGACGGAGATCTGGAATTGATCACCGTGGACTGGACCTTCGGCACCGAAGAACTGTCCGTCCGTTCTCCGTGTCTCCGGCAGATGGAAAAGGAACCCTGTTTGTTTCTGTCAAAAAAAGATGCGTCCCAACTGAAAATTTCCGACGGCGACAGGATAGCCATTCGATCGGACGCAGGGACCATCGATGTTCATGCGGCTGTTGTCGAGAACATGGCTCCCGGAATTCTCGTGCTGCCCCGGCATCACAGACTCGATTGGCAGCATCTGGAGGCCTTGAAGATTACGATTAACAAAAACCGGATTCTCAGAATGAATGAGGACACGTCATGTTGAACTGGATTGTCGGATTGATTCTTCTGATGGTTAAGCTGGGAATCGTGCTGGGTGTTATGCTTTTTTTCGCCGCCTATCTGGTGTGGGCGGAACGTAAGCTTCTGGCACGACTGCAAGTCCGTTACGGTCCAAATCGGGCCGGAAAGTTCGGCCTGCTTCAGCCCATTGCCGATACCATCAAGATGATCACCAAGGAAGATATCGTTCCGGAAGCGGCTGACCGGGTCGTCTTCCTCATCGCTCCGGCAGTAGTTGCCTTTACGGCCCTTCTCATGTTTGCCGTGGTCCCCTTTGGACCCAGCATGAGGATTTGGGGCCGGGAAATACCTCCGGTGATATCGGATCTCAATATTGGGCTCTTGTATGTTTTTGCCTTATCCTCTCTGGGTGTCTATGGGGTTGCCCTGGGCGGTTGGGCTTCCAATTCAAAATTTGCCCTGTTGGGCGGCATTCGGGGTGCTGCTCAGATGATCAGTTATGAGCTCTCCCTGGGTCTCTCTCTGGTTCCCATCGTCATGCTCGCCCGTTCGTTCAGCCTGGTGGACATTGTGCAGGCACAGGCAAATTATCCCTTTATTCTAGTTCAGCCGATTTCCTTTATCATCTTTTTTATCAGTGCCATGGCGGAGAGCAAACGAATTCCATTCGATCTTCCTGAGGCGGAAAATGAGCTGGGCGCCGGTTTTCACACGGAATACAGCGGGATGCGATTCGGCCTTTTCTTCATTGGCGAATATGTCCATATACAGGT
Source organism: uncultured Desulfobacteraceae bacterium (assembly GCA_964502855.1). Lineage (GTDB taxonomy): Bacteria > Desulfobacterota > Desulfobacteria > Desulfobacterales > UBA11574 > S5133MH16. The sequence continues at coordinate 2,389 of CAZDAB010000343.1, forward strand.
TTTAGGGGCGCTGGTGGCGGTCTTTTTTCTGGGCGGCTGGCGCGGCCCATGGTTGCCGGCTCCGGTATGGCTGCTTTTAAAAATCATGCTGGTGGCCTTGGTCATGATCTGGATACGCGGAACCCTGCCCCGTCTGCGTTACGATCAACTCATGGCCCTGGGCTGGAAAGTACTGGTTCCGGTGGCGTTGATAAATATTTTGATTACGGGGGTGTTTGTTTTAATCTGACAAGGTAGTCTTATGGCAGAAAACAACGATCAGCGTGATATTAAAAAGGATTTGGTTGAAAGGATTGGGCCCATGGCAGAGGTTTTGGAGGTTTTAAAGGCGTTTGCAGACGGATTTGCCACGACCTTCAAGCACCTTTTTCGAAAGCCCATTACCGAACAATACCCGGAATACAAGCGTCCTTTACCGGAGCGGACCCGGGCACGAATCATCTTGACCCGGGACCCGGACGGCGGAGAACGGTGTGTGGCCTGCTACTTGTGCTCGGCAGTGTGTCCGGTGAGTTGCATCTCCATGCAATCGGCAGAGCGGGAGGACGGCAGACGTTACGCCGCCTGGTTTCGCATCAACTTTGGCCGATGTATTTACTGCGGTTTATGCGAAGAGGCATGTCCGACATCGGCCATCCAATTGACACCTGATTTTGAGATGTGCAAGAGAGAAATTTTATCGCTGGTTTACGAAAAAAAAGATCTGCTTGTAGACCACGGAGGAAAAGACAAGGAATACAATTTCTATCAATATGCAGGGGTTGTTACGAATGTGGGGGACAAGGGGGCCCATATTCGGGAAAAAGAACCGGTGAATGTCAAAAGTAATCTGCCGTGATTCAGGTATCAGGAGTCAGGAGTCAGGTGTCAGAAGATCGGAAGGTTGGAAGGTTAGAAGGTTGAAGGGGGTGCATTACCAGTTTGTTAATTGCTATCCAAGACTTTTTGGTTTCAGGTGTCAGGTGTCAGGAATGATGAACAGAGGCGCTGGCACCTGACACCTGACACCTGAAACCTGATTGCAAGGCTTTCGCTCAAAAAATGAATAAGTTAATGGGTGAAAACCATTTTAACAAATCGGTAATGCTCCCGTTGAAGGTTAAAGGTTAGAGGTTGGAGGCAGATCAATCATCAATCAACAATCATAAATCATAAATCATAAATCCAAAAACTATGACGCTTTATTCCGTTATCTTTTATGCGCTGGCAGCATTGATTCTCGTGTCCACGGGTTTGGCCATCACCCGGCGCAATTTGGTGCATGCGGTGGTTTACCTGATCATTTCCTTTTTCGGGAGTGCCATGCTGTTTTACCTTCTGGGAGCGCCCCTTTTAGCGGCGCTGGAAGTGATCATTTACGCCGGGGCCATTATGGTTTTATTCCTGTTTATCATTATGATGTTAAAGGTGGAGGGGTTCGAAGAACCGTTTTTTCCCATCCGTCAATGGATCCCCGCTATTGGGATGTGCCTTGTATTTATTGCCGCAGGAACGCTGATGATGATAGGCGATCCTGACAGCCGGATTCCCCTGAAAGCAGCAGTAGCCGAACCCGTGTTCTTCGGACACTATCTTTTCCGAAAACACTGGCTGGCTATAGAGATCGTTTCTTTGCTTCTGCTTATCGCGGTGGTCGCTGTTCTGTATCTGGGAAAGAATGCCGGAAAGAAAACTTTAAGATGAACGAGGACCGATGATGATTGTTCCTTACAGCCATGTTATTCTGTTGGCCGGAATCCTTTTTTTGATG
>CAZDAB010000344.1:0-4113 GCA_964502855.1 uncultured Desulfobacteraceae bacterium
AATAGACTGAAGTAATACAGGTCCTGATGGTGACATCAACTGTGTCTGTGCCATAAAAAGGGGCTCTCGGCTTTCATCATCAGATCCATCGGGTTTTACAGGGGTAAGTCGCCTTATAGCAGCAACTTTGATATCGGTAAAGGATTCCTCACGGTAAAGATTATTCCGGTCCACGGTAAAGTCGATCTCGCGCTGCGGGTCATTACTGGGCATAGTTTTTCTCCTTTTTTCTTGCGTTTTTTAAACTCCCAATTCTTTTTGAAAAATTTTAACCTGAGTTGAACGATTTTTTGCGAAGAGACGTGCTGAGATCTTGATGCATAAAGGTTCGCCAAAACCGCAGGCATACCCGTGGATATGTCGAGGATTTTCGCGGATCCTTGATGCGCAAGAGATCGGCGCAGATCGAGTAAAAAATCGCTCAATTTATGTTTGAGTATCAAACCAATATCAAAAGGATTAATACTTGTCCATACCTATCACTTAATCCGAATAAACCGGCGCAAAGCATCCCCTCAAAATAAAAGTGCCTTAATGAGTTTTCTTTAAAATCACGATAGACCTTTCCGATTTTAGATACGGGAGTCTATATTTTTTTAGTATAATGTTAAAATTGCTTATGCTATTTTCCTTGCTGTCAGGCCTTTTCTTTATCAGCGATAACGCGGATTCAATTTCCTTGGCAGACATTTTACCCTTCATGGCTATTATAAATCCATCTTTTGAAAGCAACGGCAATGACATCTGAACGAAATTGACCAGGGAGGATAAGGCTCGGCTTATAATAACATCATAACTATTATTAGAAACGAAATCCCGGGTCAAATCCTCCGCCCGGATATGACAAGCCTCAATATTATCAAGACCGAGCATTCTGATCACATGTTTCAAAAAACTGACCTTTTTTCTGGAAGCATCAATAAGAGTAACAGATAAAGAGGGTATCATGATCTTAAGTGGAATCCCGGGGAATCCGCCGCCCGAACCAATATCAAGCAAAGAGGTATCCGGAGGAATAATCGGGGCCGGTGCTATGGAATCCAGAAAATGTTTTACCGCAATCTCCAAAGGATCGGAAATGGCAGTCAGGTTGATCTTTTGGGTCCATTTTAAAAGTTCAACGGCATGAATTGCAAATTGATCTATTTTTCCCTGATCAATTTGAATTTCAAGATCTTTGGCGCCGTCATTTATAATATTCTTCCAATTTTTTGAGCCGATCTGCATCATCAATCACTCATTATCCATTTTTGTTGACCTAACCTTTGCAGATTGATATTAAAAATAATGTAATATTTTCGATGGAAGCCCGGGCTGGTGCGACGTGACTGCCAAACATCCATGGCCCTGTAATAATTCGCAGTATTCGGCATAAGCACCCATGTATATTGAATCAGGTTCGGGTCAGGGATTGAATAGTTCAGGGCAATAGGTAATTTTTTAATTTTCAATTTGCTTACGGGGATTATAATGAAAATCATACACTATTCTGAAGCAGAACCCAAGCGTTTCGATGCGGATACGGTAAAAGGTGTTACAGGACGTTTGGTAATCGGCAAATCTGACGGAGCCAATAATTTTTGCTTGCGATTTTTTGAATTGTCTGAAGGTGGCTATTCTCCAAAACATTCACATGAATGGGAGCATGAGATAATCATTCATTCAGGTAACGGTGAAGTATTATCCCAAGGTGAATGGATACCTGTAACCAAAGGCCATGTTATTTTTATACCCGGCAATGAGGAGCACCAGATAAGAAATGCGAGTGAAAACACCCTGGTTTTTGCCTGTCTGATTCCTTCAGGGGCTCCCGAATTATAACAAAGTGATAACCATTATTGCAAAAAATTGTCTCCTATGAAACATAACTATTTCTTATTCAAAGAAAAAAATCCTCCATAAGATGTCAAATTTGGAGGGACAATATGAATACTTTTAAGTCATCAGGAACTTTCAGACCCTTTGAAGAACTCAAAGAACTGCTTGAACAAAAATCATTAAAATCTGTGCCCTCCTCTGTTGACAATGCGAACAGGGGAATTTTGAAAACCTGCGTTAGCAAAAATGGCGTTTCCAAACCCGATGAAAATATATCCAATAAACAAGTATCTGAAAATGAACTCTTTTTGGAGGCCATGGCAGACGTTACGCCGATTCCCAAAGGAAACCGGATAGAACACAGTTTCATGTCCGGGCCGCCGGCCGGCTCCGATCATGATTCTGAAAATGAAACCTTGCTTATGCTGAATAATCTTGTAAAATTCGGAACAGGTTTTGTTGTTGCCGATACTCCGGAATATATTGAAGGTCGGGGATATAATGTACATCCCGAAATTACAAAACGACTGCACAAAGGAGATTTTTCAATTCAGGCCCATATCGATCTCCATGGACTCGGGGTGGAAGATGCCCGGAATGCTTTTGAAATGTTTTTAACGGATTCCATAACCACCGGTAAAAAGGCTGTTCTGATTGTACACGGCCGCGGCCTTTCCTCCCCTGACAAGCCGGTCTTAAAAACCAGTGTTATTCAATGGCTTACCTGCGGGCCCTGGCGAAAGTGGGTTATCGCCTTTACAAGCGCCCGATCCTGTGACGGCGGCGCAGGGGCAACCTATGTGCTTCTCCGGCAGCGGCCCATGACAAAACGAAACAGGAAAGGATAAAAAAGCCTTGAACCTTGCATACCATGATTTATCTCCGTCTTTCCCGCCAAGCACCCTGTTAAACCCTGAAGATTCCGTGTTGCGGGCACTTTTTTGCAAAGGAGACCTAAATGGCACTTAAAGAACACGAATACATAAGGCAGACCTTGGAAAGATATACAAACTGCAAACTTGAAAATTTCTGCGAACATATTCTTATCACCAATTTCAAGCGTTATCTCAACCGATTCAAAGACAAGGCTCACGGCGAGTATTACGAAAGCAATTTTCGTATGGTTAACGTGAAAAATATGAATTGTACAATGATAGACTTCGGCATCGGTTCTCCCCAGGCGGCCCTGATTATCAACTGTCTTGCTTATCTCGACAACTTCAAATCTGTGGTCATGCTTGGTATGTGTGGCGGCATCGAAGACACCCTTGAAATAGGTGATTTTATCGTCCCTTCCGCTGCTATCCGCGGGGAGGGTACCAGCAGGCATTACCTTCCGCCGGAATTCCCGGCCATACCCACCTCTTCGGTAAACCTTTACTGTATCGGGGCGGTGCGAAAAATAGGCTTAACCCCCAGGTGCGGCATTGTATATACCACGGACAGAAGGCTGTGGGAATTCGACGAAGAGTTCGTCGCTTATTTAAGGCGTCAAAGGATACTTGCCATAGACATGGAACTGGCAACTCTCTTCTCCGTGGCTTATCATTATGAAGTTCCGATCGGTTCCGTCATGCTGGTCTCAGATATGCCGTTACAAACAAGAGGAATAAAAGACAAAAAGATGTATGATGAAATATTTTCCAACCATATGGAAAGCCACCTGGATATCGCGATAGATGTTGTAACCAACCTAAACTCCAAATGGGAACAGGTGGAAAGAAATCTCACCAGTGAATGGTAGACATATACGTTAAGGGGATATTTGGAGGAACCGACCAGCAAAATTCCGGTAAGAATTCTGAATAAGAATTCCTTGACAAACACATTTATGCAATTATCTTGCAACTTATTCATATGAAAAAGCATTAATCCAACCCCCCTATATAGCATAACTCTTTAAAATTAGGGGGGTTTTTAATTCAAAAAAAACAGAAAAGTACCCAAACGATGAAAAATGCTATTAACAAGGTCAGAAATATAGGAATCAGTGCACACATTGACTCCGGAAAAACCACACTCACCGAAAGAATCCTTTTTTTCACCAAAAGAATACACGCCATCCATGATGTAAAGGGCAAAGACGGTGTCGGCGCAACCATGGATTCCATGGAACTTGAAAAAGAACGGGGCATCACTATTGCTTCAGCCGCAACCTATTGTGAATGGCTTGGCCATGAAATCAACATTATCGATACCCCGGGACACGTTGACTTTACCATAGAAGTGGAGCGGTCTTTACGGGTCATGGACGGCGCCATACTGGTTCTGTGCGCTGTGGGCGGTGTTCAGTCC
>CAZDAB010000345.1:0-4107 GCA_964502855.1 uncultured Desulfobacteraceae bacterium
GCCATAGAACCTTATTAATAAAGGAATTCGTAAAATTAGGCGGTGGATTTTGGCAGAACGAATCCGTTGAACTTTATTTGGCACCATGTTATTCTTCTAAATTTATTGACTGTTCCTTTTAATTTTCGACACATCCCGGAGGCTTGATGGACAAGGGTCCTTTCAGAAATTTATGTCTTTTTCACACGCTTGACGGACTGCGCGACGGGCTTTCTCACTTTTCCGGAGCGAGCCGTGCCGCTGTTATCTATGCTGTAAGACCTGATGATCCGATTTACGTTTATGATCCGCAACATCTTCTTCATGACCATGAACCCAAGTTAAAAAAACTCTATCTTGATTCCAACGAGTGGCGTGAAAAGGCAGCTGACATATCCCGAATTGTGCGCTCGGGTCATGTTCTCCCCGAAAAGAATCTTCAACTTACAGGGCTCATCTCTTTCGGCGGCAGATCCCATTCGATCTTTTACCAGATGTGGTTTACTGAGCATCATCCGGATATGTGTTCAATAGGCCCGACAGAATGTTGGCTCGAACATGCAACATGGCTCCTTTCCCATGATTTTGCCGGTAAAGACCCTTTATATGCCAATAATTGCGGATATGTTTTGCGTTACTATGCAACGCATGCGGTCCGCGATTATATTATTGATCAAATGAATATCCGGCTGGGATAGGACAGCTCGCTTCGGGTTTTTCCCATTCTGGACGCCATACTCGGTATTTCAAATACAAGGGAAGAAGGGAAATGGCCTCAAGGAAAATTGATTTTTACGGAACCTCATATGTTTTCAGAAATAGAATTTATCATTCGTTTTCCGGATACGGAACAGCCCAGTCTTAACAATTTAAAGCATGTGCGCAAGCTTTTGCTGACAGTGGAAAATTCAGACCGCAAACTTATTTCTGATGGAAAGATCATTGTGGGAATCGCTACGGGTAATATGGAAAAGTTCCATATGGTTGCTGATTTTAAAGGCCCTCATGGCTTTTTGAGCTTAAATAATGATCTTGTGTGCAGTTTTTCTGATGGTAGTTTTCACTCATCTACTTATCAAGCCAGGCTGGTTGAGGTGGAAGAAATCTTGCTCGAAGCCAAGATCGATCCTTTAATCGAACATGACCTGTTTCAAATTATTTCCAGAATTGTTCACACTGCCGAGGATGGAAAATACGGCTGCACCCTGGTCATTGATTTTAACGATGAACCTGTCAAAATTTCCGGGCAAAAACTTGAACCGCCCATTGACTTGCGTGAAACAGGTTTTCTGGAATTTTCGGAATCTCTTTCAAAAGTCGACGGCGCGTTGCATATTGGAGCTGACTTGAAACTTCACGGGTTTGCCTGTCTTCTGGACGGCCGAGCCATTCCGGTCGAAGATCGGGCACGGGGAGCACGTTTTAATTCCGCGCTTCGCTTCACTGCCGAACACAATAATCTTATTATCATAGTGGTATCGGCAGACCGACCCGTTTCCATAATTCAGGAAGGTGTGGAACTGAATGCTCAATGTGAATTGAAACCGGTTTCAAGTTGTGCTGATTCGCCGCCGTCATCAGAAAAATGGCTTTCCGGCGTATAAACCTTTTGCCGCGCCTTGGCGGCGGCTTTTAGAACGTCCACTTTAACGTCTACATAATCATAAACCCTGGCTTGTTTCTTTCCGGGTGCGGGCCTGAGCACCCTGCCAATGTATTGGAGCACCCTGCCGCTGAATTTTATAGGCGTTGTCAGAAACAACGGAGATAGATCCCTGTGATCAAACCCCTCTCCTATGAGCTGCCCCGTAGCCACCAACACGTTGACGTCTCCCTGATTTAAGCGATCGAGAACCTCCCGCCGCTGGCTGCCGGTAAGATCGCCGGTCAGAAGTTCGCACGATATTTTATATCTGTATTTCAAAAGCGCCTGCAAGTTCTCACAGTGTTTTTTTCTGTCTGAAAGAACCAGACAGACACCTTCGGTGTTGTTATATACCTCCTGTGCAACATCCGATGCAATCAGGCGATTTCTTTCGTCGTCCGACGTGAGTTCAGATATCATTTTGCTGTATTCATTCACCGGATCGTAATACGGTTTAAAATTGGTTTCCCTGATGATAATTTCAGCAGGCAGCACATCACCACTTTTAATCAGACGAGCGTGATCGATCTTGTGGTGTACATCTCCCAAGTGCCAGAATATCAATTTTGAGAGTTTGTCACGGCGCCATGGGGTTGCCGACAGTCCGAGCATATATTTGGAATCAAAATCGGTCACCGCTTGAGTAAAGGTCCGGCTGGGACATCGATGGCATTCATCGACCAACAGAAACCCCACATGTTGCGACACGTCTTCAGCACAATTATACAGGGATTGAACCAGGGCCACCGTAATTTTTTCGCCCACCACCTTTTTCCCGCTGCCGACAAAACCCACGCTCTCCTCCGGGATTCTGAGAAACTCCCCTGCCCTTGTGACCCATTGATAGGCCAGATCTTTGGTATGCACCACAATCAGGGCAGGTTGCCTTCGACGGGCAATAATATAAAGTGCCATTACTGTTTTTCCGCTGCCGGTGGGAGCGCTCAATGTACCGAAATCTCTTGAACACATGAGCGTGACCGCTTTGTTCTGGAACGGCTTTAATTTTCCGCTAAAATTGAAATCTACCGGCGGCAACGCCCGTCTCCGATCATCAATCTCAACCGTTACTCCCCGACGTCTGCAAAGCAACAACAACTGGCGCATACACCCTCTGGGTATCCACAGGCCGCCGCCCCGGGTTTTATCATAGAATCTAAGTAGTTTCGGGGTGCCCCGGTTCCACCGGCCCATTCTCTCATTTTCCAGCCACTTGGGGTTGGGGAATCTCAGCGTATCCATGAGTTTGGCCCGGATTTCCGCAGGAATATTGGAAAGCCTGAGATTGTTTGTTAGGATTATTTTCAAAGGAGTGGGGTTTGTCATATTTTTCCGTACTGCCAATGCAGCCCCGGTTTTCAGAAAAGGTCTCTCTAAATAACGGTGCAGATTCGGTTATATTGTTTCTGGTTTAGCGTATCCAGTGGACTTTTGACCGCATCCATCTTGAAAAAAAGAACGCCTTGTGCCATAATTGTTACACCTCGTTAATAATAGTTTGGTTGTGCTAAAATTATACTATCTGCTTGATTACTTAAGCGCAACGAGGTTTTTTTATTTTCTTTGACGGTGAATCAAAGATTGACAAAAACCATGGGGATTGGTAAAAATTTTTATGGTTAAAATCAAGTCGGTTATTGGACTTTCAAAAAATGTCACCATTACAAATCCCCTTGGACTTCATGCAAGGTCGGCAGCCAAAATAGCAAAACTTGTCAAAAAAGCAAGATCAAAAGTGTGGATCATTAAAGACAAAGACAAGGCGGATGCTTCCAGAATTATCGATATTCTTAGCCTGGCCGGTATAAAAGATTCAAAATTAATTTTATTGATTGACGATCCATCGGATATTGACATTTTAAATGATCTTGCACAGTTGATTGAAAACGGCTTTGGAGAATAATCAGGAATGTTAAATACAGACGAAATGGAATTGCAACTCATCGGTATTACTGCATCTCCGGGTATTTGCATCGGCAAGGCATACTTGGTCGGCAAGGAAGGCGTTGATGTTGTTGACAAATACTTTATCAGCGAAGAGAATTTAAAAAACGAGATCAAACGGTTCAAGGCTGCGGTAAAAAATGCTAAAGATAACCTCAGTAAAATCATTGAAGCAACACCCGAAGAGTTGCGTGAGCACGCCCACATTCTTGAAACTCACAAGGTGCTGTTCAAAGACAAGATGCTCTACGGCAAAACCATTGAGACCATCGAAAAAGAACGGGTAAACGCCGAATGGGCCCTTAAAAAAGTGGTATCCAACGTCAAAGCAATGTTTAGAAATATGACAGATCCTTATCTGCAGGGACGGGTGGATGACATTATACATGTATCCGATAGTATCATGCAATATCTGGTTGGGGCAAAAGTCGTAGATATTGCGGCTATTGACAAACGGGTAATACTTGTTGCCACCGACCTTTCCCCGGCAGAAACCAGCCAAATACAACTCGAAAAAATTAAGGGATTTGTCACCGATC
>CAZDAB010000346.1:0-4100 GCA_964502855.1 uncultured Desulfobacteraceae bacterium
AGAACTTTTAAAAGCGGTAAGGGAACTCCTCAATTAAAAAATTAGTAAGAAAGTTGGCCAAAATAGTGCTAAATGATGTAATGCAAGCCTTATTTTAGCAACGAAAAACCAACTTTTTTTGTTCGGGAATTATTCTCCATCTGGTGATACCTGCTGAAACTGTCGAAAAACCCAAAAAAGGCAATTTGTAGACTTCTAAGTGTCTGATATCATTAAATTCGAATTTTAAAAAAATGTGGAAATCATACTTTTTCGACAGTCTCGCTATTTATCCTATATTTTGAAGTCAATTTTTATGGTTGTGATATCGAACTTTTGGAGTCATAATTCAAACATACATAACCGGAACATAAAACCGCGAACGAATCATCCTCGAAGTCTCAATCCCATCAATCTTGTCATACATATCAAGATTAAGCGCAACAACATCAGGCCTGTTCCTCTCGATTTCTGATAGAAGCTTTTCCTTTTTATAAATATAAGATTCCATTTTGAACCATCTATTAATAACCCGGCACCGGATATTATTTTCGGGTCCTTTTTCAAATAACATCATTGTTAGGCCTGACACGATAGAGATTCTCCTGTAAAATTTTACGTATTTATAATACATGATTCATTCTGGAAAGATTATAAGTGACCCGGTATTTTTAAATAGATTTGATTCCAGGGAGTTAGAGCTAATTTCAAAACGATGAGATGGAATTATGCAAGACAAATCAATTCTGAGGAGATATTATTTGCACATCCGTTTGTTCACCTATGTACATTTTTTTTGTACCGCAAGAGATTATCAAACATACAAAAATCGGCCTCATTTTTTTAGGATATCTTAAAATTGACAAGCATTATTGAACCATTGTATGAAAAACATGGCGTGGGCATTTTTTCTCGTCTGCGGTCCTGCAAATACCGGGTTTAGTTCTCACGCCATTATTTTTTTTCTAAATCCGGCCTTTTTGGGATAGATATGGCCGGGGACCACTCCTTAAAACAAGGACCGCATCCCTTTCTAATAACATCATAAAACTTCTCACAGACATATTTTACGCCGCTTTCCTCATACCTTATATATAGGTGGTTAGTTTCATTTCTTTAAGATCAAATCCGTTTTCAAGGATTTACCCTTTGATTTTTTGTGCATTTTCAAATATATGCAATCAACACTAATTACTCTCGGATTGTAATACTGGTATTAACGGTAGTAGATCACGTAATAAAACACATTAAATGGCCACATTCTTTGAAAATTTTGCCTATTATTCCTATAGTGGAAGATGGATTTTATAACTTTTAGGAGGATCATAATGAACCGAAATAAAAGAGTCCTATTTTTCGCAACAACCTTGTTATGCATAGCGGCAATGTTGGGGATCATCTCCTGGGGTTCTGTCTCTGGAGCGGATCTTCCCGAAATCAAGAAAAGAGGAGTATTGCGTCATCTTGGCGTACCCTATGCCAACTTTGTCACCGGGAGCGGGGACGGTATGGATGTGGAATTGGTCAAGCGTTTTGCCGAACATCTGGGTGTGAGATATGAGTATGTCAAAACCGCCTGGGAAAATGTGATCGGAGATCTTTCAGGAAAAAAGATACAAGCCAGAGGCAATGATATTGATATTCTTGGTGAAGTACCTGTCAGAGGAGATTTGATTGCCAACGGCCTAACTAAAATACCCTGGCGACAGAAAGTAGTGGACTATTCCACACCCACTTTTCCCACGCAGGTCTGGCTGGTAGCGCGGGCGGATTCAACTATAGAACCGATCAAACCCGCTGGCGACATTGACAAGGATATTGTCCAAGTAAAGGAATTGCTTAAGAATCGCTGCATTTTGGGGAAAGCGAAAACGTGCCTCGATCCTTCCTTGTATCGTCTCAAAGGGACTGGAGCGGAGATAAAGCTGTTTAGCGGAAACCTTAATGAACTGGCTCCGGCTGTCATCAAAGGCGAAGCAGAGGCCACTATTTTAGATGTGCCTGATGCGCTGATTGCCCTGGAAAAGTGGCCCGGCAAGCTTAAGGTGATCGGCCCTATTTCTTCCATGCAGGAGATGGGCGTCGCGTTTGCTAAAACATCCCCTGGGCTGCGGGAGGCCTTTAACCGGTTTTTCGAAAAGTGCAAAGCGGACGGGACGTATCAACGCCTTGTGAAGAAATACTATCTGGGTGTGTTCATGTACTATCCAGCGTTTTTTGAGAAAATGTAGCCGAGGATATCGGAGCTATCTGTAAAGGAGTTATTATGAAGAGCCACCCGTTCAGGGTACTTGTCGGAAAGCGAAATCTGGCCGCACTCACCATAGGTTCGGTGCTGCTTCTATACATAGGCTTTCTGATTATCAGCAATTATCTATCCCAGGTCGACCTTCAGAAAACCGCTCTGGAGAAATTGAGGCAGGATACGGAAAAGCTTGCCATGTCGGTGAGCTATTTCTGTGCAGAGAGAAAAATTGACCTTAAAAACCTGTCTGAAAACAGAGCCGTTTCGGTATATTTTGAAAACAGAGCCCTGGGAATGTCCATGGAGTACGGCCTAAAGGCTAGCCTGAATGCCATAAGATACCGGTTTGATCGTCTCATGGAAGAAAAGAAGTTTTCCGGCAAAAGGATCTATCACCGGGTAACTTTTATCAGGCCCAATGGGGAATTACTTGTCGATACCGGTCTCATAAACCTTGAGCAGGATCAAGGGCGTGACTGGAATGAATTTCTTACTCCGGACAGCCGCGATGTGACTTTCATTCACAAACACAATCTACAGATTCCGATGATGATTGTTACCATCCCATATTTTTTTAAAGGCAATTTTGCCGGTCAGCTCGTAGCCTGGGTCAATCTTGTAGATATTTACGAACATCTCGTCAAAAAAAGCGGACCTGGTAATGGACATACCAGTTTCGTCTCTATTAAAGACCATCTTCAATCTGCAGAGTATATGCGGGCCAAGTTTTCCGCTCTCAGCGCGTCCGAGCTTATGAATATAGAAACGGGGAAAACTCGCCGTCTTGAGGTGACCGATCACACGGGAATTAAGAGGGACATGATCATTATTTGGGTTCCGATCAAGGAAACCCCTCTCTCCCTAACTATGGCTATGCCGGCTTCAGATATATTAGGACGCAGGTCGCCCTTTCATCTTCTTGTGGCAATGGCGGTGTTATCGATAGCCGTTCTGATCGGGATGATGATTTTTTGGCAGGTCACCACAAACAATCTGGTTCTCGAGGCTCGCTTCGAAGAGGCCTCTAAACAGAGACAGGAAATAGAAGAAAAAAACAGGCAGCTTGAGCAGGAAATCAACGAGCGCAAGCAGGCCGAGGAGTTGCTGCGCAAAGCACATGACCAACTGGAACAACGGGTGAAAGAGCGTACTGCAGAATTAGTGGAAGCAAATGAACAACTGAAGGGGGAAATTGAAGAGCGCAAGAGGGCTGAGGAGACCCTACGAAACAGCGAAGAAAAATTTAGATTTCTCGCAGAAAAGATGTTCGATATCGTTTGGACCATCGACCGGGATTTTAAAACCACATATGTGAGCCCCTCCATCGAGAATGTGCTAGGTTTTACACCGGAAGAACGAAAACGGCAATCCTTGGAGGAAATAATTACATTGGAGTCTCTTCAAAGGGTCCAAAAGATGTTTCTAAGAGAGCTTCAGAGATATGAGGAGGGCACTGTTGATCCGGACAGGTCAGTCACAATCGAGGTCGAGTACTACCGCAAGGATGGCTCTACCGTCTGGATGGAGAACACCGTGAAAGCGATACGGGATTCCGGTGGAGGAATTGTCGGGATGCATGGCGTCTCGCGTGACATCACTGAGCGCAAGATAGCAGAGGAAGAGAATACCAGACTCCAGTCTCAACTCCAACAAGTCCAAAAAATGGAATCCATCGGCATACTCGCAGGCGGCATTGCCCATGACTTCAACAACATGCTGGGAATAATCGTTGGTAATACTGAACTGGCAATGGATGATGTTCCGGAGTGGAATCCGGCAAGGCACAATTTGGAAGAAATTCGTACTGGCAGCATGCGCGCCAGAGATGTGGTCAAGCAAATCCTGGCCTTCAGCCGCCAAAGTCCACAGGAAATGA
>CAZDAB010000347.1:0-4097 GCA_964502855.1 uncultured Desulfobacteraceae bacterium
AACTTGAAACCCACTTGGAAAATGAATCTCCAATTATGGTTTCAGAAGTCGGTCGTACAATTAAAGGCTCATTGAGCCTTCCTGCGGGTTCAAGACCGCCGTTAGCTCCTTTTTCAAGTCTGTGATGGGTAACAATTGCACATTCCTTTGCAAAGCCTTCCACATGTTCAGCTTCTTTTTCAAGAAAAGAAAGCGGTATGAAAAGAGGGAAATACGCATTTTTAACCCCTGTCTCTTTGAACATATCATCAAGTACGCGCATTATATTTTCCCAAAGCGCATATCCCCAGGGTTTTATCACCATACATCCTCTTACCGGGGATTGGTCTGCCATTTTAGACGCCTTGACCACCTGCTGGTACCATTCAGGATAATCTTCAGCTCGAGTCGGTGTTATCGCCGTTTTGTTTTGTTTTTCCATTCCGAATTCCTATATTCATCAAATTTTTCAACCTCGGCCAGTAAAACCTCGACAAGTTTCTCTTCAGGAAATTTTTTTATGACCTTTCCCTTTTTGAACAGAATCCCTGTGCCATCTCCGCCGGCAATACCGATATCAGCCTCCTTGGCTTCTCCCGGCCCGTTTACAACGCAGCCCATGATGGCAAGTTTAATGGGCAAGGGGTTTAACAATAACGCTTTTTCAATACGTTCCACAATATTAAAGAGATCGATTTTACAGCGCCCACAGGTCGGGCATGATATAATATCGGGTCCATAGCGTCGGATATCCAGTGCTTTCAGAATTTCATATCCAACCCTAACCTCTTCAACCGGATCCCGTGTTAAAGAGACACGGATCGTATCTCCGATACCTTCCGCAAGCAGCATTCCGATGCCCAGGGATGACTTGACAATTCCTGAATAGAGTCCTCCCGCCTCTGTTACTCCCACATGAAGCGGCAAATCGGTTTTTGAGGAAAGGAGCCGGTAAGCCTCTACGGTACGATGTACATCAGAGGCCTTTATCGAGATTTTTATATTGTGAAAATCCAATGACTTTATTAAATCAATATGCCTCAGGGCACTTTCAACCATGCCTTCCGCACTTACCCCATTATATTTCTTTAGGATGTCTTTTTCAAGGGAGCCTGAATTAACTCCGATTCTAATGGGGATATTAAAAGCCTTTGCACAGTCAACAACCGCTTTTATTCTTTTATGACTACCGATATTCCCGGGATTTAGCCTCAGCCCGTCAGCACCCGCCTCTACCGCGGCGATGGCCAGGCGGTAGTCAAAATGTATGTCAGCTATTATGGGAATAGATATTTTTCCCTTGATTAAAGAAATTGCCTCAGCCGCCTCCATGTCGGGCACGGCTACCCTTACAATTTCACATCCGGCCATTTCCAGGCGCTGAATTTGTGAAACAGTGGCCGGAACGTTTTGAGTAAATGTATTTGTCATGGACTGGACCGCAATAGGAGCATTGCCGCCCACCGTTACACTTCCTACCTTAATTGGACATGTATTTTTTCGTTTCATTAAAAAAGGCATAACAATCCGTTATTAATATATAATAGTATCGAAAAGCGTATGATTTGCTCACAAAATACGTTTTACGTGTTTATCAAACATGCTTTTATAAAATTTTAGCAAGACATATAATTGAGGGGTCGGGGAGTTTTTTTAATTTAACCGCTCCATAAAGAATTAGCAACTACACCGTACAAACTCATGCATAAGGGCTCGTAACGAAAAAACAGTGTATCAATATTTAAATAAATAGGTTCGGTAGATAACATTTTTCATCTTTTCATTACGAATTTATTAAAGCGCTGTTTTTTCGCAACGATCCCTAATGCATTCAAACAGTGTACGGTTTCGTTGCGGATCATTCATTCCGCTTAATTTGGGGCTCTAAAAGAAAAACTCCCCGACCCCTCATATAATTAGCAGACAGATCTTTTAAGTTCAAGAAAAATACAGATTTTGTATTTGGTTTATAAAAAATATGGTAGTATAAGAACTTAGGGGCTTCGCCCTAATTGGAAGGTTGGAATACCGGAATGATGGAATACCGGAATGATGGAATACCGGAATGATGGAATAATGGTCTGCCCTTTTGCGACGGGCCTGTGAGGTGAATTTGTGATTGAAATGTCCCAGAATAACAGTTCTACCTAAATTCTGCAAGCCTTGTATCGGCCGGATATACAAGGCATCAATCGTGCAGCCGTATTGTAATACTGCAATCAATTGATAACGCAGTAGATCCGGTTGAGACGAGGCTCCCGAAGGGTTAACTTTTTTTGAAATCTAATACGGATTTCATCCTTTTATTTGGCCCGGTATCGGTGTGCGGATATTGATAAAAATATCTAGTTAGCGCATTGTAATTATTTCAAATTTATCTCTTTCGAAAAAAGTTAATGCAGATTTTAGGTTCTATGATTAGGAGCCTATAATGACGGTCCGGGCCTGGGGCTTTGGAAAATGGAAAAGTGGGTTGTTGATAAAGTTCATCTTGAAAAGGAAGCCAAAATATTCATTGGCAACCCAATTCTTTTGTAAAATTTCCGAGACATAAATTATAAAAGGAGAAATGTAATGAACCGGCAACAGGGTAAAAGATTTGTGGAAAAACACGGGCCGGATGCAAAACCGGACAGTTTGATTAAAAATGAAATTTTAAAACAGACTCATAAAAATGAAATTCCTTGTGCAGTTGCTTTTGAAATAGCAAAAGAGCTGCAAGTGTCAGCAGATGCGGTGGGTATGACCGTTGACCTGATTAATTATAGGCTGGTAAAATGCCAACTGGGATTGTTTGGGTATCAGCCGAAAAAAAAGATTGTGAAGCCTCAAAATAAAGTAACTGAGGATTTAAAAAATGCCATTTCTGACGCGCTGGTCCAGGGAATACTCCCATGCAAGAGCGCATGGGATATCGCATCCCGATTTAAAATGCACAAAATGAAAGTCAGCGGTGCCTGCGAAGCCATGGGAGTCAAGATAACACACTGCCAGCTGGGAGCGTTTTAGAAAGTATTTTTTAATGTTTCAATAAGTTAATGTTTGGCACGTAGGTTGCGGTCAGATATCAATTCAATCAATTCCTAAACCAATTGCTATAAGGAGGTTAAATTTGGTGAAACAGTATTCCACAAGTCCTGACGGCGAAAAGTTCCAGTTACCCGAGCCGGAGGAGTATGCAAGGGAATTCGAACGGCTAAAGAATATGGTACATGACCAGCGAGACAAGGGTCGTGAGATTGTGGTGGTCATGGGCGTAGGATTTGTCGGTGCTGTAATGGCTGGAGTGGTGGCTGATTCGGAAGATGAAAATGGCAATCCCGTCAAGTTTGTCATTGGGATGCAGCGTCCGAGCACTCGCAGCTACTGGAAGATTCCCTTGCTGAACCGGGGATTACCTCCTGTACAGGCAGAGGACCCGGAGGTGTTGCCGATGATCCACCGCTGCGTAAATGAGAAAAAGACCCTTACGGCCACGTTTACTTACGACGCCCTGAAGCTTGCAGATGTTGTGGTTGTGGACGTTCAGTGTGATTACCTGAAGGAGTCTTTGGGCGATGTGAAGAATGGACAGGCGGACATGGACGCATTGGAGATATCCTTGGGGATCATCGCCGAACACATCACCCCTGATGCGCTTGTGCTCATCGAAACAACCGTGGCCCCGGGCACCACTGAACAGGTGGCGTATCCCATTATGAGGAAAGTGTTCCGCAAGCGTGGTATTGAGAGTGATCCCTTGCTGGCCCATAGTTTTGAGAGGGTGATGCCCGGCAGGCATTATGTTGCCAGCATCCGCGATTTTTGGAGGGTTTGCAGCGGAACCAACCCGGAGGCCACCCGCAAGGTGGTAAAGTTTCTCGAAGAAGTGATCAATACGGATGAGTATCCTCTTTCTGTATTAAATCGGCCCATTGAGTCGGAAACGGCAAAAATTGTGGAAAATAGTTTTCGTGCAACGATTCTGGCGTTCCTGGACGAATGGAGCCTGTTTGCCGAACGAAATGGTGTAGACCTTATCAAAGTTCTCGAAGCTATCAAGGTTCGACCCACACACAGCAACATTATTTTTCCAGGACCCGGCATTGGCGGCTACTGCCTGCCCAAAGACGGCGGGC
>CAZDAB010000348.1:0-4083 GCA_964502855.1 uncultured Desulfobacteraceae bacterium
ATAATTTCCAATAATTCCAAAAATATTTTTTCAAAGAGCGAAATGTAAGTTATAAGGTTGCTTTCCAATAAGTCGTCAAACTTAAGATTTTCCCATATCACTTTAGGAGACAGTTCGTCCAACAAAGCAAGACTTAAACTGAAAAATGTCAGGCGCACAGCTTCTTCATGCATATCAACGCCAAAGATATTGTTTTTAAGAATCTTTTTTAATTCATTCAGATCTTTAGCTCCTGGTTTTTTCCAATTATTTCGCCTTCTCCACCAGTGGATCATTCTCCTAAAGGCAGCAACAAGAAAAACACCGGATCCACAGGCCGGATCAATAACCTTGAAATCAATTCTATGAGAGTCGCGAAGAGGCATCTGCTCATCAATAAGAAAATTAACTAAATATGGTGGTGTGTAAACGACGCCTTTTTCTTTGGATTCTAAGAATTCTTCATAAATGTTGCTTATTAATTCTATGGGTAGGTCGTTAAAAGAATACAGTCTCCAGAATGTGTATTGACGTTTATCCAGTCTTCCTTCAAAGAAATATGCAAAACCGTTAAGGTCGGCTGTTTTTAGAATCTCTCTCTCTTTTTTATCCTGCCATTTGAAAATTTCGCCATTAAATCGTTCCTCGCTACCTAAATAGTCGAATAGTTCAAGGCAAGCTCCCTTTTTCCTCAAAACGCCTATAAAATTATCATCTCCATCTGAAAAATCGCGAAAGAACCCATCTGAAAAGACTGTATCGCCTTTTTCATCCTCTCGCTCCTCGAGATATTTAACCAGGATCGACATCACCAGAAGCCTTTGGGCAATATTGTCTTCCAGAATTCCGCTTTGTATTATATCTTTTCTTAATTGTTTTAGTTCGTTTAATAATTTTAAATAGGCTGTCTCTGTTAACTTGAACTTGTTTTTATACTTAGAGTCGGTCCAAAATGTGCCATTATCAAATCCTTTGGCTGAAAAATCTTTTATTTTGTCCAACTCTTTTTGTAAACTTAAGGCTAATTTAATAGTTTCAAATGGATTAGATAAAATTTTTCCGGTGGTTCGATCAGATTTTGGCTGTTGCAAACAACTGAAAATCTTAACTTCAGTTTTATAAAAAATGAAAAAAAGCGGCACTTGGCCGGAATTCCAGAGTTTTTTATATAATTCTGCTATTTCAAAATCACCTCTTCCATTCTCAGTAAAATTATAGATATAAATTTGTGGAATAGGTGGCCTGCCATCGTCAAACCGTCTGAAATAAACAGCATTAGCTCCGTATTTTTTCGCATATTCCAGAGCTATAAATTCATAAGGATCATATATCTCTCCTCCAACAAAAACCAACCCAGGCGACTCACCAGTCTCTGACACCATGTCAAACTTTATCAGGATGTCTTTGAAGTCATTATCGGAGAAAGAGGTTTGCATATTAGACATTATCTCCACAGGGACATTTGCGGATCTTTGAACTCATCTTCAGCCCGTTTAAAGGCGGCTTTTGTTTTCATGTCGTATGTTTGAATGTATTCCCAGGCACGTTTAACCAGAAACAAATCTTTTTCTGAAAAATTGTTATAATTTAAAGAACCTCTTTCGATTTTTTTGGGATTGAGATAACCGGCTCTGACAAAATAAGTGAGTCTGTCGTGGGTAAGACCATCAACTTGTTGAAGGATGTCTCCTGCGTTCATATTGAATCCTTAAAGTGATGGTAAGCGGAAAAGTAAGCAACTATGACTTGTACTTGTACAAGTATATGTTCTAATCAAATTGAAATGTCAAGTAAAAAATGCAGAGTATCTGTGGTCAAAACTTGATCGTTGCTTTAAAATCAAATCAGCGGAATGGGCGAGATCCGCCGCGTTCGAGAATGAGAATACATATCGAATTGGAAAGAAAATATCCGAGTAAATTCAAAAATATGCATACACAATTGCCCCCGAGCGGTCAAGGAATTTCTGGAAACTGGATGCTTGTCGAGGAGTCCAGTTGAAGGGAGATGCTGGTTCCTGGTTGCATGATTCAAATTCGAGAGAGGCATCGTGTAAAACGTTCTTTTCTGCTGCATTCTCTATACGAGTGAGCCAAACTTGACGAAAATAACACCGTTGATTATTCAATCAAGTTAGGGAGTTTAGTCAAGTTGCCCGTTATGCAGATCATCGCCGGGCGCCATAAATTTTATAGGTTTTAAAAGTCGTTAGAATAAGCTCTCCTGTCTTCCGGGATTTAGTCTAAAATTTGGGAATAATCTTATTATGTCAGATGCATGAACGTTTGAAAGTTCTTTTGGTTCCAACTTGTGCAATCCGCCTCCATACACACGCCCCGCTTCAATTAAGTTGTCCGTCGAGATGTTATTAAGAGCACTCCAAACCGTTCGCATTAACCCGGGATTATTTTGAAAAGCCCTGGATAATAAGGGCCTTGGATAAAGGAGCAGGTAAACATTGGTTGCGGTAGCACTGGAATGGTTCAGAATAAACCGGAAAGGCTTGCCACCTCCCTTTTGTTTGTCGCGGCCCATATAAGTACAAAGTATGGGTGCAGGTTCTCGTTTTTCTTGTGAATACCATGGTGTTCGATTTCTGCACAAGTATTTTAAATGGACCTCATTTTTTATGCCTATCTGAAGATACTCCCATAGATTTGGATGCTTTTTTTTGATTTCATCTTCTGACAAATTGCAATCAAGCAGATAGAGAGGCTTTTCTATCAAAGGGTTGTTTTGAGCATCCGCTTGGATTTCATTTTTTTTTAAATATCTCGGACTTGGCAGGATAGGTTTGAAAAATCGGAAAGAAAGTTGATGTTCTTCGATTTGTTCACGAGAAAGAATGAAAAAATTGTTGTTTCCGGTCGCAAGTCCTCTTTTGGTTGTAAATAGATCTGAAAGTTTTTCACCTTTGCTTAATACTCTTGCATCCAAAACAGGGAATCTTGTCCATTTTGGCTCTTGGCGTAAAATTTCCGTAGATATATTTTTTGAGATTGAAGGCTCTCTTAATGTTCCGCCAAAAGAAAATTCAACCGGGTAAGACTTTGGTGGCTTGGTTTTTTTGAACCACACCACTGCCGAGGATACCAATGCATCCTCAAATTGAACATCATCCGGATCAAATCTATGAATTCTTAATAATTTTACTTTGTCTATTAAATATTCTTTGAGCGCCTTTCCGTAATTGACATCCATAAATTCGCTGGGGATCAGCCAGCCCGCGATTCCATCTTTTGTCATCCAATTATTTGACAATAATAGGAAATAGCAATATAATCCGGACAGGCCATTTGTCATAATTCCAGTTTGTTCTTTACAGAGTTTCATTAACCGCTGTTTATCTTCAGCGCTTATGTGATGGTGTCTTACGTATGGAGGATTGCAGATTATAAGATTGAACTGATTTTTCTTTTCAGGAGGATTTTCATTCGTAAAATCTGAAATCTTAATATTGAGAATTGAATCGCGCCAAATCCCTTTGGATGGGTCAGCATAATGCGGGTCGATTTCGAAACCCTTGGCTTTTTCAATTTCCGATTCTGAAAAGGTAGAAACCAGCGCTGAAAAAAATGAGCCGGTTCCGATAGCGGGATCCAAGAAATTTATCTTGGTTTTTTTTGAGATCAAGGTTTTTGCGTAGTTTAAGATATCTTTGGCAAGTTCTGTGGGGGTGGCAAATTGGCCAAGCCGATTCCGTTCTCCCCGGGTTTTTCGTGAATCCAGAGTTTTCTGTATCTCAACTCGTTTGTGCTCTATGGATAGGTTCATGTAAAGAATTATAAACCAAAATTTTCCATGTCGTCAATACGATGCTCCCAAACCCAATCAATGCCCTCGGCAGCTTCATACCCAAGATAGCCGCTATCAAAGTATCCACAAAGAAAAAGAACATATTTTATGAAATGGCCATAAGTACTGCGGAGTTGTTGCATCTTCATAGCCTCTTCTTTGCGTCTTTTATTGACGTTTGTGAAATCACCCGCACTTTTCGCTTCAATAAGAAGAGGGAAATCGCCTTTAGCGGATTTTAAAGGCATTATTATAGTATCTTGAGAGTCCAAAGTTCTCATGATCATAAACATGTTTAAATTGACCATG
>CAZDAB010000349.1:0-4083 GCA_964502855.1 uncultured Desulfobacteraceae bacterium
ATTGAAAAAATTTCACGTCGCGTATAAACCAATTTCTTAATTCAACGGCATTGATCATAATATTATGTCTGTCAAACAAGTGGTTGAAGTGTGTGATGTCATTTTTCAGAACTCATCGACAATCTCGACAGTGGACATTGATTACCTGACTTCAACGTTGAAAAATTTAAGCCCAAAATATTTTCGGTTTACAAAAGAAATCATGCATAATATTAATGTGATGAGGGGTTTTGATTGAGGCACGACATTCAAACTTTTCACCACATAAAAAAGTTAAGGTTTATACATGAAATCTTTTATGATATTGGTGTGATACTGATGCAAGATTATGTTCATATTGCATAAAGACTGAAACAGCAAGCCAACTTACAATATAATTTTATTTAAAAGATAGCTCTATGTGATGTAAAGGCTCATACCAGTTGTTCGGCGATACTATTGTATGGCCTTTTTTATTGTCATTTGGAGAAATTCATAATGCCTGGAAAACCGACCTATGAAGAATTAAAGCAAAGCAATAAGGAGTTAGAGAAAGAAGCAGTTAATTGCAAACGGACAGAAGAAGTGTCGCGGGAGTGTGAGAATCGTTTCAAAAATGTTATAAATAGCATTGAAGAGCTACTTGTAATACTGGATCAGAATTTCAAAATACAGCTGATAAATACTACATTGGCCCAAGCCTACAACGTTTCTCTTGATGAGTATATGGGGAAACACTGCTATGAGTTTTTCTACGGACGCAACGACATCTGTGAAGGTTGTCCGGCAATCAAGGTTTTAAATGAGGGGAAAGTGATCCGCGGCGCCCTTCGATACCGACCAGATGGTCGTATTTTTGACAGAATAGCTTATCCTTTCATTGATGATAACGGCAACATCACCAGCGTTATCGTCATCGGTTGTGATATTACCCAGCAAAGGCAGGCCGAGGAAGATCTGCGAAAGAACGAGAAAAAATACAGATTCTTAGTAAATAATATCCCAGGTATTGTTTACAGAGGATATAAAGACTGGTCAGTTGAATTCTTTGATAATAAGATTGAATCATTAACCGGCTATGATTTTAATGAATTTAATTCCAAGAGAATAAAATGGATTGATATTTTTATTGAGGAAGATATTGAAGCTGCTAGGGAAAGTTTTATCCAGGCCCTAAAAACAGATAAGTCATATGTAAGGAAATATAGGATCAAATCCAAGACTGGAGGCATCACTTGGATACAAGAAAGGGGACAAATAGTTTGTGATAACAAGGGAGAGATTGAATATGTGAGTGGAATCTTTTTTGATATCACCGAAACAAAACGAATTCAAGAAGAACGAAATCTCTTGACGGTAGCCATTGAACAGGCTGCGGAATCTGTATTCATTACCGACAGAAACGGAACGATTCAATATGTCAATCCTTCATTCGAGCATTTAACAGGATACCGTCGCAAAGATGCTATTGGGCGGAATCCACGGATTTTGAAAAGCGGAAAGCAGGATGCTTTGTTTTATAAACAAATGTGGGATACCCTTACCCGTGGGGATGCCTGGCATGGACGCTTTATTAACAAAAAGAAAGACGGCAGCTTTTATGAGGCAGATGCGACAATCTCACCCGTCTTGGATAAATCGGGCAAAATTACAAATTATGTATATATAACACGTGATATAACCCATGAAATAGAATTGGAGAAACGCCTCGTTCAGAGCCATAAAATGGAATCCATCGGCACGTTGGCCGGCGGAATCGCCCATAATTTCAACAATATCCTCGGCATTATTATTCCTAATGCGGAACTGGCAATAGATGACGTACCGGAAGGGAGTCCCGCAAAGGAGTGTTTGAACGAGATTCGCTCGGCCTCCTTAAGAGCAAAGGATATGGTGCAACAGATTCTTAATTTTGCCCGTAAATCTTTAACTGGACGGAAACCGGTACAGATAAGCCCGATTATAAAAGATTCCCTCAAGCTGCTTCGCGCTTCTATTCCTTCAACAATTGAAATACGACGGGACATTTCGTGTGAATTTGAAACGGTTTTCGCCGATCCTACACAGATAAGTCAGGTGCTCATGAATCTTTGTACCAACGCCGCCCAGGCCATGGGTGAACAGACGGGTGTTTTGAAAGTAATCCTTAAGAATGTTGAATTTGAAAATCAGGATTCGGGATTAGATGTAAAACCGGGTCGCTATGTAGCGCTGACCGTGAGTGACACGGGCCATGGTATAAAACCTGAGATAATAGACCGAATTTATGAACCTTATTTTACCACCAAAGAAGTTGACAAAGGCACAGGCATGGGCCTTTCCGTGGTTCACGGAATCGTAAAGAGTTACGATGGGATAATTACTGTCAATAGTGAACCTGGAAAAGGGACTGTTTTCGAGGTGTTGCTCCCTGTGTTTGAAGCTGAAACAGAACAAAAAGGCAAGGAACCAGAGGCGTTGCCCACAGGAAATGAGAAGATACTTTTTATTGACGATGAGGAATCCATAGTAAAGGTGGTGCAGCGGATACTGGAGCATTTTGGGTATCAGGTGGAGGCGAAGACGAATCCTGTAGAGGCGTTAGAGCTATTCCGTTCCAGGCCGGACCGGTTTGATTTGGTGATTACCGACATGACCATGCCGAAAATGACCGGTGAAAACCTGGTACAGGAGATCCTGAACATCCGCGCGGAGATGCCGATTATCCTCTGTACCGGATACCATGAAAAAATATCTGAAGAAAAGGCCAGGAAACTGGGTATCAAAGCTTTTGTATTCAAGCCCTTTGTACCGCATAATTTTGCCCTGACGGTTCGGAGCGTACTGGATGAAAAATGATAGCAGCCCCATTTATTCCTTCCTGTATGCCTGGTTTCAGGTTTCAGGTTCCAGCGCCTCTGTTCATCATTCCTGACACCTGACACCTGAAACCTTAAGATATGGAACAAAAATGGGATTAAAATTCCATCTGTATACACGGCGATTTTCACCACCCCACCTGTCACCTAAGAACTGAACAACATAAGAGATTGTGAGAAAAGCTGTTAAAACATGTTGCTTTCAGTCAGAATCTATTATAATAATGGATAATAATGTCATCGATAATATATCGCCATGGAGGATTTATAAATGTCCGGCATTAAAATGGCGCAGAACTTGCTCTCTCTTCCTATTCTTATTTGTAACGCATTTAACAAAATATTTTCAAGTCCGTTTGCGGCATGGGCAATGAAACAAATAACCCCATCAGGTTCGTTGAGAGAACAGATGGGGTTTTTCATTTTTATTGGAGGATGTTCTAATGGCCAACAAACCAACCTATGAAGAACTGGAACAAAGGGTTGCTGAGTTAGAAAAAGAGGCTCTTGATCTGAAATATTTTTCGATTCTTTTTGATCTTTGATCTACAAGATGAGTGGGGGAAAATAAAGTGACAACTGAGTGGCACAAATCAACTTGTCCATTCTGTGGTTTGGGATGCGGATTGCGGATTTTGGATTTAAGGAATAGCAAAAATGAAGAAGATCCTGATCGTCGATGACAATAAAGAGAACCTTTACTTGCTGGAGACCATACTGAAAGATAGCGGCTACAGGGTGGTCTCGGCTGGAAATGGCAAGGAAGCCCTTAAAAGGCTTCGTGCCGAAGCCTTTGACATGATCATCTCCGATATCCTCATGCCGGTCATGGACGGGTTTCATCTTTGCTGTAAGGTAAAGGGAGACAAAGAACTGAAAGATATTGTCTTTGTCTTTTTTACGGCCACCTACACAGATGAAAAGGATGAGCGGTTGGCCTTAAAAATGGGGGCAGACAGGTTTATTCGCAAGCCCATTGGGCCGAATGAGTTCATTAAGATTATACAAGGTGTAATTAAAGATGAGGAGGCAGGCAAGTTAGGCTCCAACCCATTTTTAGAAAAGGATAAAGATGTATATAAGCTTTACAGCGAGCGACTGGTAAAGAAGCTTGAGAAGAAAATGCTGGACCTGGAAAGAGAAATCACCGAGCGCAAGCAGACAGAGGAGACATTGCGGGAGATTGAGAAAAAATACCGAACCCTTCTTGAAACCACATCCGAAGGATACTGGATGTTAAATCCTG
>CAZDAB010000350.1:0-2009 GCA_964502855.1 uncultured Desulfobacteraceae bacterium
TTCTGGTTCCACGGAATGCGGTGAAAGATTTTCACAACCGGGTTGATCAGATGAAAACAGCATATCTTCAGTACGGATTGACACTTGAACGGTCCGGACCATGGCCCCCTTATAATTTTTGTCCGAAACTGAAAATTGGCGATTGACAATTATAGATTTCAAGAAAATATTTTTGGGGCTTCTGGGTTACGATTTCCGAAGAAATTTTTCCTGTAAGACTCCGAGAAACTTGAAATTTGAAATTTGAAACTTGACAACAACCTTTCTTTTCCGAGTTTCGAGTTTCGAGTTTCAAGTTTCGAGTTTCAAGTATCACACTCCAGTTGTTCCCTCAATTCGTCTCCAGGAAGGATGAGAATAATCCCATTTTTTTTCTGTAAGACTATAACTTTCGAATCGAAGAAAATATTTTGAAATATCTACTATACTGCATATTTACCAGCCGGCAGGTTCCGATGGTTGACAGTCTTATGGGCGTGGATGATCAGCCTGTTGCTCATGTCTCAAACAACGGCCTGGTTGCTGCGGTCTCACGGATCACCCGGGAAGATCTAAAACCCGATATGTCCCTGATTATGGCTTACAAAAAGGTCGTTGACTCATTTCATCGTGAACAAACGGTCATCCCCATGAGATTCGGGTGTCTGCTGAAAGAAAAAAAACAGGTGGCCCAACTCCTCGAAAAAAATCGAACTCAATATGAAGCACTCCTCAAAAAATTGGACGGCTGTGTGGAAATGGGGATACGGGTGTTGATTGACGATTGTCGATTGTCGATTGAAGATTTAAATAACAATAATCCGGCACCCGGCACCCGGCATGCGGCATCCCCGATGAATCGGGATTTCCGCCATAAGTCCGGCGGACAAGTCCGTTACGCTCCAACCGGCAACCGGCAACCAGCAACTCGCACCTCCGGACAGGCGTACCTGACCTCCCGCAAAGCCCATTACGAGCAGGAGGATAAGCTCGGCAAAGAGATTGACACAATCATTGAACAGTACCGAAAAGCGTTCTCCGGACTCTATGTCAAGTTCAAAGCCGAATACCCTTCAACCGGCAGTCTTCAATTTTCAATTTTCAATCGTCAATCCCAAACCCCAAACCCTCTTGTTTCGCTCTATTTCCTCGTGCCGCGACAATCTGTAGAGCGTTTTCGCCGGGTGTTTCGACGTATTTGTAGTGGGCAAAGCGCCAGGCTTCTCATGACCGGACCGTGGCCCCCTTTTAACTTTGTAACGCATTGTAGTGCTGGAGACACGCGAGAGGATTTGGAACCGGGTAGTTATTGACTATTTTAGATTGACTGTTGAAAATCACTCTTGTCCAAATTCAATCGACAAACTGGAAACTCGAAACTCGAAACTGGTGGTGCATGGTTAAGGATGGCCACTAAATGAACCTGAATGCTCAACATTCAATTAATAGGTATTTCAAACATCGAGTATCAAGTATCAAGTATCAAGTATCAAATTCCAACAATCATCAATCAAAAGGGGAAATTTCCTGATGGAGCCGGACAGAATTGAATCCGATTTCAATGATGAATCCAAACGCTACCAAAAGCTTTATACCATGCTTTTGGATGCCATTCCTTCATCGGTTTTGAGAATCAGCCGGGACATGCGCATCGTTTCCGCAAACCGGAATTTTCTGGAAAAGAGCCGGCGATCCCTGTCAAATACCATCGGTTTTTCGCTGGAAAAGATATTCCCTGCTATCATTCTCCATCAGATGGATATCACCCGACAGATTCGTCAGGTCTTCGACAAAAACCGGCCGACCCTGGGGCAACGGATGTCATATCGTTCACCGGGGGTCCCGCTGCGGATTTACTATTACCGCATCCTCCCTTTTTCCTGGCAGGGGACTGTTGAAAGCGTGATCCTGCTCATGGACGATGTTACAGAGCAAATACGGTTGAGCGAAGAGGTCCGCCGTGTGGAACGCCATCTGGCGAGTGTTTTTGAAAGTGCCAGCGATATCATCCTGTCCACGGATACTGCCGG
>CAZDAB010000350.1:2109-4060 GCA_964502855.1 uncultured Desulfobacteraceae bacterium
CAGCTTTTACAGTCGCAGAAATATGCCGCACTCGGCGTGATGGCCGGGGGAATTGCCCACGAGATCCGCAATCCCCTGGCGATTTGTTCTTCAGGCGCTCAGTTTCTTATGGAAAATAATATCACCCCGGAATTTCTGCGGGAATGCTCCGAAAAAATTCACATCGGCATTCAAAGAGCGTCCAACATCATCGAAAATCTTTTGAGATTTGCCCGGCCGGCGGTAACGTCCAAGCTGGAGCCGCTCAATTTGCCTGCTCTCATACATGAAACGTGGGCGTTGATCGAGAACCAGGCCAAAATTCAAAAGATCGAAGGCGTGCTGCAATTTGACAAAAAATCGATAATGATCAACGGTAATGCCGGCCTGCTCCAACAGGTCTTCATTAACCTCTTTTTAAACGCCATTCAGGCCATGCCGGACGGTGGAACCTTAACCGTATCCATGGATCAAGCAAAACAGGACCTGTTGATCCGCATAGCAGATACGGGCCAAGGAATATCTAAAGAGAACATTAATAAAATATTTGATCCGTTTTATACGACGGCACCGGTGGGAAAAGGAACCGGATTGGGACTTTCCATCTGCTATTCCATCGTAAAGCAGCATTCAGGTATCATTGAGGTGGACAGCGTTGTGGGCCGTGGGAGCACTTTTACCGTGAGGCTGCCGCTGGATTGACGATTGATAGATTTTGAGAAAATGTTTTTGGGACTTTGAGTTATGATCTCCGAAGAAATTTTTCCTTTAAGACTCCAAGAAACTGGAAATTTGAAAATAGAAACTTGATAACAACATGAATTGTCATCTCTTTCCCAAGTTTCGAGTTTCAAGTTTCGAGTTTCAAGTATATCATCCCAATTGTTTCCTCAATTCGTCTCCAGGGAGGATGAGAATAACCCCAAAATATTTTTCTATAAGCTTATATAAGGATAAACAAAATGAAAAACCAAGACGACGTTTTTCTGATCGTGGATGATGAGCCGGATATGTGCTGGGCCCTGGAAAACATACTGAAAAAAAACGGGTTTTGCTCAAAAAAAGCATCAAACGGCAGAAAAGCGCTTGAATTGGTGAAGCAAAATCGTTTCCGGCTGGGCTTTCTGGATGCCAAATTGCCGGATATAGAAGGCTTGCAATTAGCAAAAAAGATCCGGAATGTTGATCCGTTGGTTCGCATCGTTATTGTTTCGGGTTATTTTTACAGGGATGATGCCGACATCCTGAACGCTCAGAAACAAGGATTGATTAACGACTTTATCGCGAAACCCTTTTCCCATAACGAGGTGCTGAAAATAATTGAACGACTCTAAAAATCTATGGAAAATGTTCCATAGCGACGTCTCCCTTTATCATTGATTTTTACTAAAAAACCCATAGCGTCCGGATTTGTTAAGAACTTGAAATTACATCAATAAAGAAAGCTTTTCTTTATATGGCACAACCCTTGCACTAAATGAGAGCAGGCATGCCTATCCGGTGGTCAATTTATTTTATAACCCAAAACTAAAAAAGGAGTATAATCATGGCAAAGATTAGTAAATCAACCGATTCTTCAAGCCTGGCGGAAGTTGTAGATCGTATCCTTGATAAGGGTATCGTGATCGATGCGTGGGCCAAGGTTTCCCTGGTTGGGATCGAACTGCTTTCTATCGAGGCAAGGGTAGTGATCGCTTCGGTCGAGACATACTTGAAGTATGCCGAAGCCATTGGCCTCACCGCAGCCGCAGCAGCTCCAGCGTAAACCCGATCTTTCGTGAGGGGCCGGTTTCAGAGCCCCTCGCGAAACGACGTTCAGGGGTTCAAAGGTTCAGTGATAACCTTGAACGCTGAACGCAGAACCTTTGAACTGAAAAAAAGAAAGGAGAGCAACATGGGTCGGTTAACAGACGATATGACCCGCTTGCGCGATGAGCTAAACGCAATGCGCGGCGCGCGAGAGGTTTTCATC
>CAZDAB010000351.1:0-4057 GCA_964502855.1 uncultured Desulfobacteraceae bacterium
CTTTTTCGCCAATATCTGCGTCAGACTCAAATTTTAACCCGCCACCGAACTTTGGCGGGTTAATCCTCGAAATACTACCAGTATTCCTGTGGTTAAAATTTTTGCCTTCCTTGATCTTAACGAAAAATCCTAGTTTTCGTTCGGGCACTATTTATAGACTTGAAATTAATTTTTCATACAGTTCATAGGGAACGGAGAAATTTCCCCTACCGGACCCCATTTTAATTTCGGGCTTGATAGAACCGTGGAAATCTGTTCCTCCTGTAATTAATAATCCATTCCGGTTTGCTATCTCGGTATATCGGGCAATAAGATCCGGCGTATGTTCGGGATAATATGCTTCTATTCCTTTAAGGCCCTTTTCCTTTAAACGGGAAACCAGCGTTTCAAGAACATCATCATTTTTTATTTCGAGAAGAACGGGATGGGCCAGAACAGGAATTCCCCCGGCATTGCGTATGACCTCAATTGCTCTGTCACAGTCAACACGATATTTATCAACATATGCGGGTTGACCTTTTGCCAGATATTTGTCAAATGCCTCGGCAACCGATTGAACAAAGCCTTTTTTTACCATTTGCTTTGCAATATGAGGTCTTCCAAGCTGACATTCTCCGAAATCTTTCCGTATTTCGTTCAACGTAAGTTCGAAACCCATGCGATTCAGCAGTTCAATAATCCTTGGGTTTCTATTCTTTCTCGCCTCCTGAAGCTTAACAAGTGTCTGATTTAATATAGAATCATCAATATTGATGGCATAACCCAAAATATGAAAGCTTCCCGGAAAGGAAAAATGCGCTGGTGGAACCGCGCTGATTTCAACACCGGTTAAGAAATCAATGGAAGGCGGTATCCCAATGGCAAGGGCTTCTTTTGTTCCATCAATGGTGTCGTGATCTGTAATGGATATGGCCCCGAGATTGATGCTTTGAGCCAGATTGAGGATTTCTAATGGTGAAAATGTCCCATCAGAGGCTGTTGAATGAATATGAAGGTCTATTCTCACATTCTTATTATAATCCGAGGGCTTTTTCAAAAGCCTCTTCTTCGGTTTTACAATCAATACATAACGTTGTAACCGGTCTGGCCTTAAGGCGACTCGTTGAAATTTCTTCACCGCATTTTTCACATATTCCGAAAGAGCCGTCTTCAATACGATCTAATGCTTTTTTAACCTTTTTAATAAGTTTGTTTTCTCTATCCCTTATACGAAGCATAAAATTCCGGTCTGCCTCAAGAGTAGCCCGGTCCGCCGGATCCGGAAAATTCTCTTTTGGGGTGGTCATACCTGAGACAGTATCGTCTGCATGACTCAAAAGTTCTTCTAACCGGTTGGTTAGAAATTCTTTAAAATATCCGATATCATCCTGTTTCATGGCAAAACCTTTTAAATAATAAATAACTCAAATTTTCTAAAATTAATAAGGCTACATTAACAAAAAGTCTATGTAAAGAATAAAATTTATTTTTTTGTAATTTTTTAAAATTAATTCGACAATTCTATTAAAAGATCACTTTTTTTAGTTTTTACACTTTATCATTTTTAATGGCGTGCAAAAAGATATATGCAACCATATACGTTATGTTATCATGGAAAAATCAACTTGTTTGTTTCAAGAATTGCTCCAGCTGCTTCATGCTGTTTACCGTATATATTTTACAGGGATAATCCTTGGGTAAAATCTTTTTAATTAAACCGGTAAGAACCTTTCCCGGGCCCACTTCAACAAAGACCTCCACGTTTTCTGCCATAAGCCTGCAAACGGAGTCATACCATTTTACAGGGTTGCAAAGCTGCCGGACCATGATCGCTTTGATTTCATCGGTATCCATAGCATAGTCAGCCGTTACATTAAAAAGCACGGGTCTGTCCGGTGTGCTAAAATGTATTAATTCCATGAAGTCACGAAACTTTTCCTGGGCGCCTTTTATCAATTCACTGTGCCATGCCCCGCTAACTTTCAACGGGATGGCTTTGGCGCCCCGGGAGGCTGCCAGGGAAGAAACCCTCTTAACCATATCCGGCGCTCCGGTTATTACAATTTGCTGTTCGGTGTTGTGATTTGCCACGGCAACAATTCCCTCTTTTTGTACCTCGGCGACGAGTTCTTCGACGGTATTTATAGGCAACCCGATAATTGCATACATGGCCCCTTTATACCGGGTTGCTTCACGGTGCATCAGTTCACCTCTTTTAAAAACGAGTCTGATGGTATCTTCTTTTGATATGATGTTTGATGCATGCATTGCGCTGTATTCGCCCAGACTATGGCCGGCGGATATATCAGGCCTGACACCCTCTTTTTCAATTGCAAAAAGGCAGGCCAGATTTACAGCGGTTACTATAGGCTGAAGATTCACCGTTTGGGTAAGCTCGTCGAAAGGGCCTTTGAAACACAGTCTGGATATATTGATTCGGGTTATCTCTTCCGCCATGTCAAAAATTTCCCTGACACTGACGTATTCCTGATAAAAATCAAGACCCATACCCACAGATTGTGATCCCTGACCGGGAAAAAGGAATGCTGTTTTTGTCAACGTCGTCCTCCATTTACTCATCAAGTTTAAAAAGTTTTCGGGTAATGTCGAGGTAGCCGGATTTGTTTTGATGATATCCATTGCTCTTTAATAACTGTGTAGGATCATGCAGGATCTTATTTATCATGGCGCTCGTCATTCGGATAATGGCTTGGCGATCATCATCCGACAGATGTTTTAAAGCGTGCAATGTTCTTCTTGTTTCCGCTTTGGCAATGCCGTCCATTTTGTTCCTTAACGCAACAATTGTGGGTACCACATCCAAATTGTCGTACCACTGTCTGAAACCGATGACAGCCTCGTCAACGATTCTTTCCCCTTTAACCGCCTCCTTTTTGCGATTTTCAATACTTTCGTCGATGACCCCTTTCAGGTCATCGATGTCATAAACATATGAATTGGTCAGACGGTTTATTTCCGGATCGATATCTCGGGGTACCGCGATATCAATAAAAAAAATAGGACGATTCCGGCGGCGGCGTATGATTGCCTTTACCTGTTCGCGGGTAACAACGTAATCGGTTGAACTGGTAGAACTGATAACAATATCAACACGCGGTAGGCTGTCTGCAATCTCTTCAAATCGGATCGCTTCGCCCTTGAATCTTTTGGAAAGTTTAACCCCGTTTTCAAAGGTTCGGTTCGCAACCAAAATATTCCCGACCTTATTTCGGATCAGATGGTCAACCGCCAGTTCCGCCATTTCCCCGGCTCCGATAAGGAGCACCTTTTTTCCTTCAAAGGCGCCGAATATTTTTCGCCCCAGCTCAATCGCCGCATAACTGATGGATACCGCATGATCTCCGATCCCGGTTTCACTCCGAACGCGTTTTGCCACAAAAAAGGTTCGATGAAACAATTTGTTCAAAATAACACCGGATGTTTTTTTTAATGTCGCCATTTTATAAGCTTCTTTTATCTGACCCAGTATCTGTGGCTCTCCAACAACCATGGAGTCAAGACTCGAGGCAACTCTGAACATATGCCGGACAGCATCATCGCCCTTATGGATATAAAGGGATTTTTCAAATTCGGAAGCGGGCAGTTTTTTAAATTCGGAAAGAAACATTTTAGCAGTTCTAACCGCACTGGATTTGTCCTCGGTGGCCATGAGAATTTCAACACGGTTGCAGGTTGAAACAAGAACTGCTTCATTGATCACCGGTGATTCTTGAAAAGCTCTCAGCACAGCGGATGTCTCGTCCGGCGAGAAGGCGAGGCACTCCCTCAACGCTACCGGTGCTGTTTTATGATTCAATCCCAATAAGACGATATCTAACATATTACTTCATAATATAGGGTGGTTAACACACTGATTACAGTCTTGTGAATTTTCCGTGATGGCCCTGTAATACAAAGTTAACCCCGAAAAAAGTAAATAAAATGACTGCAAAACCGATAATTGCCATAATTGCCGCCTTCCGCCCCCGCCATCCCACAGTAAGGCGTTGGTGGAGCAAGGCGGCATACAAAAGCCAGGTTATACCTGACCAAACCTCTTTGGGGTCCCAGCTCCAGA
>CAZDAB010000352.1:0-4020 GCA_964502855.1 uncultured Desulfobacteraceae bacterium
CAATATCTCCATGTGTTAACGGCCAGCTTAAGGGGGCCATGACTACGACAAAACTGAACTTGCCTATTTTATATACTACTGTTCCAACACCTTTCGTTACTTTATATGTTGTTTTTACAGTATACTTTGTGACTTTGTAGGTCGTCTTAAAAATACTGCAAGATAAAAAAAATAAGCCCGCAAACAACAAAAGAATCCATAAAAATTTCTTGTCTTTTTCAAACCTCATCTTGCTTTTTTAAGAAATCCCGTACACGTCGATTAAGCGCATTATAAATATGAACATATAGGATTCATAACATCTGAAATTGCCAAGGGGTGGAACTCAGGGGCTTCGCCCCAATTGGAGTAATGGAATAATGGAGTAATGGAATAATGGGTTTGAAGGAGTTTTTTTACAATTAAAATAATTTATTTCTGTCCTTATCCCCAATATTCCAGCATTCCAGAATTCCATTATTCCATTCTGACGGCATAAATAGATTTCCATTAAAAATCCTTTATTATCAAAAAGTTGCAGAATTTCTGAGACGTTAGATTAAATGACCTGAGCGTTTGTATAACTTTCATCGGCTAAATAGTGCCTGAAGCAAAGCTGTCTTTTTTTGCCAATATCTGCGGCTGCCCCGTGGATCCCCGTGGAAGTACCGGGGCAGGCCGGCAGCTCCGACTGAGGGATTAAAATTTTCGTCTTTCTTAATCTTAACAAAAAATCCTGGCTTTCGCTCGGGCACTAAATACAAGAAAACAAAACAGATTCGAGCTGACCAAGATATCCACCGTAGAAATGATCAGCACCGTCGACAATTTCAAATCGAGCATCGCGGTTCCATGTGGGCAGCATTTTTTTTACAGCATCCGCGGGTGCAATATCATCCCGGCTGCCGGTTATAACAAACCTTAAAACGTTCATTGCGCTTATTGCGTGAAAATCCATAAACCCCACCGGAGGTGAAACCATCGCCATATTCTCCAAAACACTATCCCCCTGAATGGCGGCATGTGCATTAACCCAAGCGCCGAATGAATACCCGGCAAGATCTATTCTTTCCATCCCCATATCAGCAAGAAATGAGAGGGCGGCCAAAACGTCCTTCTGCTCGCCTACGCCATTATCATATTGCCCCCGGCTTTTTCCAACCCCCCTGAAATTAAATTTTAATGTTGAATATCCTTTTATATTATAGACATGCACAATGGTTTCAACCACTATATTATACATATCTCCGCCATAGAGCGGATGCGGATGGGTAACCACGACCCCCTTATTCTCGTCTCTTTTATTGAACAGCCCCTCTATTTCATAATCTTCTGAAATAAACGTTATTTTTTTGACCATTTGTGTTCCTCAGGATGAAAATCGAATTTTCCTGAAATTAAAATAAGATGAACTCGTAAAAAGTCCGATTTAGACGGTTTTGTAAAAAGTTCAAATTCAAGGCGTGCAAATTTTGTAATCATGAGGCGTACTTATCGTACGTTGAATGATTGCGAAATGCAGCACAACGCAGAAGTTGGACTTTTTACGAGACCGTCAAAATAAGATGTCAAAGGTTTTGGATACAACATTAAAAAGCGGATGTCAAAATTCAAATATCTGTTTGTTAGATGGCTTATGGTTATCCTAAAAGCTCCCGAACCGCATTTAAAAGGTCTTCTCTTGCGACAGGTTTGGCAAAAGTCCGCTGTGCTCCTATCTTTTTGGCGATATCTAAATATTCCTCCGGTTCAATTCGCCCGCCCCCGGAAATGGCAATTATTTTTAAATCCGGAAACTCTTTCCTTAGTTCAAAGATCGTTTCAATACCTTCCTTCTCGGGCATGATGATGTCTGTAATGATTAAATCGACCGGATTCTCCCGATAGAGTTTTATCCCCTCCTTTCCGTTTGACGCTTTCACTATGTCGTACCCTTCACGCTCTAAAATCTGGCCGAGCATGTCCAGTAGTTGCGGTTCATCGTCTATGATAAGAATGCATGCCATTGGTTATTTCTCCTTTTTTTGATCCAACCTAAAATCCGCAATTGCCTATTTGGCCGCAGCTTCAAGCTCGCCCGCCAGCCAAGCCCGTCCGGCATTTGCCTGAGGCGCAGCCGATGGCGGACGGGCAAGGCGAGGCGGCCTGGGGCGCAGTTTTTAGGTTCAATACATTCCTGATGGTTCGGGAATCTGTCCTTTACCACCCGGATTAACTTATTACGTTTTTTATCGCTCAAAAATTTCTTCTATGTTTTGAAGCAGTGTTCTTTTCCCAACAGGCTTTGCCAGATAACCATCTGCGCCTGCTTGCATGATTCGATCCCTGTTTTCATTTGTATCAAAACCTGTAATGGCCAATATTTTTATATGAGAGGCTCCTGGATTTGTCTTTATTCGTTTACATACTTCAAAGCCATCCATACCGGGCATAAACAGATCAAGAATCATAAGGTCAGGTTTAAACTGCAGGATCTTGGATCCGGTCTCAAAACCGTCTGAGGCGACCTCAACCTCATAGCCATTAGAAGACAGAATTTTGTTAAGCAGCTTATGAATCATTGGGTCATCATCAACAATCAGAATCTTTTTTTTATTTGAATAGTTATGGAAAGGGAAAAGCATTCCCTTTTTACGCATAAACAATTCCAGATCCTCTTTAAGGATCCTGAAATGACCACCGGGAGTATGAAATGATTTAAGTTCCCCTGACTTGACCCATCGCCACAGGGTTACCCTGTGTATGGAACAATACTTGGCAGCCCTGGGAATAGAAAAAACATCCTTTTTTTCTATCATGTTGATTTTATCTCTATTTTTAAATTATTAATAGAGCAACTATTGCAACTGTTGCAACGTATAGTTTGGTATATAATCTGTCAAGGAAAAAACTCTATAATGCATCTTATAGGATTTTCGGTGGCGGGTTAAAATTTGAGCCTGACCCCAGAAGAATAGGCTACGCATTCCACGGGGCAGGCGCGGATATTGGCGAAAAAGACATTTTTATTCAGGCGCTATCGATCTAATTTAATGCACTTATTCAAGATAATCCGCTAAAAAAAATGACTGTATAAACCTAAATTCACCACCAAAATTGTAGAAGTATTATAAACCATAGGTTTATAAAGATTTAGATGTAATACTTGGGTGCAAGCAAAATTGCCATAGAACCTTATTAATAAAGGAATTCGTAAAATTAGGCGGTGGATTTTGGTAAACCGCTTGATTTTTTTAAAAAAGGATATTATAATTAAAATAATCAATAAAGGTCCGTTCTTAATTGGCGGACCGGTTTCGTTCTGCAGGAAAGTTCCATTTGTCAAAGTGGCAACCTGAAGTCTGGAACTATGAGAATTTTTTGAAAGGAGAACGTCACTATGGCTAATGGAATTGTAAAATGGTTTAACAGCAGTAAAGGCTATGGCTTCATTGAGCAGGAAGATGGTCCGGATGTGTTTGTTCATCATTCCGGAATCAATGCGACCGGTTTCAAGACTCTTGATGAAGGCGACCGAGTTACCTTTGATATTGAACAAGGCCAAAAAGGTCCTGCTGCAGCAAATGTTACTGTGATTTAGTTCACCATTCTAAATTAACTAAGGGCATTTCCCAGAAAATCAGGGATTGCCCTTTTTTTTAGTACAGATCTTTCGATTTATTTCCGAGAAACAGCTATACCGTGTTAACTAGTGTCCATCCATAAATGAGGATTTTTGTTCAAGATCAAGGCACGCGAAAAAAATAACCGCAGGCATATAGTTGATATTTCGAGGATTATTTTTTGAGCATAACGCAGAGATTGGGCAAAAAGACCATTTATGAATGGGCAATAACTAAAACAAGTTTAAACAAAAATTGGCCCATTCCGATGCCGAATGCCGGTCACTTGATGCGGGTAAAAAGCATTATAGGCTATCCTTTCAGGTCATTGATCCTTTCCGTAAGCTCAGGAATAAAATCGAGTATATCGTCCACAATACCGATATCTGCAACCTGGAAAATAGGCGCCCTGGGGTTCTTATTTATTGCAATGACAAAG
>CAZDAB010000353.1:0-4018 GCA_964502855.1 uncultured Desulfobacteraceae bacterium
CCCCAAACTTCCGAGGCTGGATATCGGCGGATTGGTTGCTGTAAAGGAAAAATCACGGGTATATTCGTTGCCGGCCGGACCATAAGTTCCTGACAGACTGACGCCAAGCTCCCTTGAGAAGTTATTGCTGGCCTCGACAATCCTGGCTTCAATAAGAACCTGCGGGGTTACCCGGTCGAGTTTTTGAACGATTTCCTTGGCTCGTTTAATGGCTCGCGCCACATCCGACATGACAATCATGTTGTTTGATTTATCAATTGTAACTCTGCCACGTTTAGGATTGAATATGCTTGCATTTGATACCGTTATCTCTTCACCTTCAGCTACAAGATGTTTTGCGACGTCCATGGCCTTAGCATAGTTAAGACGCATGAATACGGTAATCAGTTCTTCCTGATTTTCGGCTTCCCGCTTTGCTTCTAACTTTTCTTTTCTTTCCTCTTCTTCCTGTGCCAGAGTTTTAAGGGTAGCAACCCGTATGATGCCTTCTTCATAGACTAAACCCAGCTTATTCATCTTCAGGACCAGAGACAGAACCTGGTCCCACGGTATGGGTTTTTCAAGGGCCAGCGTAACCTCACCGGTTACATCCTTGTCAATGGCAAAGTTTTCTCTGCTGACTTCCCGTATAATGCGAAATACGTTTTTAATATTGGTTCTAAAAAAATCAACCGCGATTTTTTCCCCGACATATTTCTTTTCAGTCTCCGTCCGATAAAAATCCAGAGATCTTTTTACACCCGTAATGGTATCGGTGGTTTTTTGTCGGTCCATATCATAAGCACCACCCAAAGCGGCTTCTGCTCCTAATGACCGAGTTGATTCAGCACCATGGGGGGTTGTATATTTTATTTGAGGCGCTTCAAAATCAGTCATTTCATCGCCGGCTTTTTCTTGTTTTGCTCCTATATCAGCAGCCGGCTGAGTCATAACCTTTTTCCATAATGGAAGCTTGGCGTTATCAAAAGGCCTGGGAGATATTGAAGAAGCTTCAAAATGAAGCAACAGAAGATCATTTGTCTGCTCCACGAAATAGGGTACGGATTCTCGCAGTTCGATGGTAACCTGAGAGATATCTTTCATGGCCGGTGCCTGAACCGGTGTTATACGATCAACAGCGCTTTGAAACCGTGTGGTAAGCAATGGGCGCTGGCGATATTCCGGAAGCCTTGTATTAAAAAGATTGAGCAGGAGCTTTTTATCATCGATCTTTTTTAAGTCATATTTGACCGGTATTGTGGTCCCGATAATAATTGTCGATTTGCCGCCTTCTTCACCTGAAAAATCTATCCGGTTAATCCAGGCGGGTTTGTCTTTTTTAATTTGAGGCGTAACCGTTTTATCCTCGGTGGTTTTCGCAACTAATTTTTCCTGCTCGGGCGCTGCCGGCGGTTCCTTAGCATTTTGCGATTTATCGCTTGATTTTTCTTTTATCTCTAATTTCGTATCCGTAGAAACTGGAACTTTAGATTCCTTATGGAATGATATTTTAAGGCCCGTATCTTCTCTGGTTACTTCATAAGAAGCATCTTTTTTTAATAATATTTCAACTCGGGATGTGTGTCCTTTGGTGGTTAATTCAGAAGCCTTGATTGAACTTACAATGTTACTGTCCGGTACATAGGAAGTATTAATATCGCCCAAAGCAGTTTCAGGAAAATAAAGTAAAACCCCCAGAGGGAAAGGTTGTTTGACCGAAGTGTAGGTAAGCAGCCGGTTCCCTTTGATCCATATTATAGACGATGTTAAGTCCTCGCTTGCGCTTATGTTGGTTATATGCCTGGGTTCAAAAGATTGGCCCGCGTCCTTTTTTGTGTCTTTAACTGCCATGGTGCTTGAGGCACACCCAGCCAAAACCGTCATCAACATTCCCAAAAAGAAGATAATAGCTCCAATCTTTGACCATCTTTTGATGTTACCATTCATGTTATTCTTCTCCAGGAGGTTTCAATTCTATTTCTTTTTTACGGATAGAAATTTTGCCGTAAATATCTTCAACCTCTTCCTCAATAATGATCTTGTCCGGTAATATATTTATTACCCTGCCTGAGTTTGTCCCGATGTAAGTCCCTTTTTTTATGATGTACCCCTTCCCCGAATCCTCTTCAACCAAGGCCCTGTTCCCGCTTGAGGCGCGTAATATTGCTACAAGTTTAAGCTGGCTTAAATCGAGCTTTTCAAGGGGTGTGAGGAGCTTGCGCCGAACCGCTTTTCTATTCTTAACCGCTAAGGCCTCGGGTTTTTCTTTGATCAATGGTGCAAATGGATCAAGTTTTCCCTCGGAGTTGTAAAAGTCGGTTATTTGGGTTGTCGTAGATATTGAAGCAACCTGTTTTTCTTTTGACGCATCGACATCGCCCTTTGAAATATCCGGTGAGACTTTGGCTATGGGCTTGGCCGTTACTTGTTTTGAACCGGATGTTGGCATGTCGGTTTTTTGGGGCAGTTGTAGTTTTGACGTATCCTTTTTGTCAATAATGATCTTTTTGGTGATTTCCCTGGACGTTGGGGGCGGCTTATCTTTTTTATCACAACCCACCCAAAGAGAAAAGATACAGATCAAACAGATGCAACTGCGTATTATGGCAATTATTTTATCCATGATTTAGGGTTATTTTTTCTTTTTTTTCTTTTGAACCTCTTTTTCGGGTTTCGTTTCCACAAACATATAAGTTACAGCAGTGCATGATGTGTTAAGTTTACCCCCTTCCTTTGTTGCAGTCATTTTAATATCGTCTATATTAACGATCCTATATAACCTTGCAACCTTATCGAAGAAAAGAGCGGTTTTATGATAGTTACCCGTAACTATTATTGATACGGGAATTTCAGCATAGAATTCTTTGGTAAGTTCTTTTTTCGGTTCAAATAACAAAAATTCCAGGCCGGCATCATGACCGGATCGGGAAATGCTTGACAGCAGAGAAGGTATTTCTTTTTTTTCGGGGAGTTTTTTCACGGCCACTTTAAAATCCGTTTCTGCCTTTTTCAGCTTATCCTGGAAATATTTAATCCGTTTTGCCTTTTCTTTTGCCCTGACAAGTTTTGTTTCCAGAGTTTCATGTTCGGTTTTTAATTGGTCAATTTTTTTCACTTTAGGCTGATAAGAAAAATAAAAGAAGGGCCCAATAAGTATCAAAAAAATCCCAAAACATATCAAAATCCTGTAAAATTTTGGAAGCTTTCCGAAATTATCAATCTTTTCTAATAAAAATCCCTTTAATTTCAAAATTTCGATCTTCTTCATTTTTTTTGCCCTGTCTGGAGCAATTTTTACTTTTTACTTTTCGATGTATTCAAAGAAATCTTATTGCAAGTAATTTCGAAGCTTTTTAGATTTAATTTGCTTATTTTTTTTTGTTTAAGCGTTTCCAGGTTTACATTTTTATAAAGTTTTGAAACTTCTAAACGGGTCATAAAATCGGCTACCGTTTTATTATCCATGGCAATCCCTTTGATGCCGATCGTGTTTCCTTTTGCTTCAAAATCGTTAAACCATAATCGCTTAACAGCCTTGTTGTCCTTGTCTGACAATGAATCTGATCCGAAATTTGACGTGTTCTCAGCAACTATCTTTGTCATGTTGTCAAGAAGACGGAAGGCATCTTGGCGTTTTTTCTCAAGATTCTGAATCACTTTCGTCTTTTTCTCTAAATTGTCAAACTCCTTTTTTATTCTATCGACTTCCTTTGCTTGGCTTTCAAATTGGGTCAACATTTTTTTATTGTTTGCTATCTTTGTATTTAACCCATCGATTCTTTTTTGCAAACTCATATTATAAATGAGCAAGATGACAGCAACCACTAAAAAAGAGAAGAAAAATATACTCATCTGTTTACGAATGTTCTCTTTTTCACGCAGTTCTCGATAAGGCAGCAGATTTATTCGTATCATTT
This sequence comes from uncultured Desulfobacteraceae bacterium, assembly GCA_964502855.1. Lineage (GTDB taxonomy): Bacteria > Desulfobacterota > Desulfobacteria > Desulfobacterales > UBA11574 > S5133MH16. The sequence continues at coordinate 3,897 of CAZDAB010000353.1, forward strand.
GTCACCAATTTTTCTTAATGCAAGACCCATACATATCGCAGCCTGTGGAGCTATCTGCTCAAGATATGAAGAATCAAAACGGTCACTGTCGATGGAAAAGTTTTGAAAAGGATTTATAATTT
>CAZDAB010000354.1:0-4011 GCA_964502855.1 uncultured Desulfobacteraceae bacterium
AGACTGGAAGGGAACGCTGATTCACGAACTGGCACATGTTGCGGTTTACAGGTATCACGCTTTTAAAACCAGGGAGTACAGGGAAAACGCCCTTTTCAAAAACCCATGGAACATGGACCCCAAAACGCTTTTTATTAAAAAAACATTACTGCGGGAAGGCCACCATGGCCCGGCATTCCAGAGAGCATTTTCTATTCTTGCAAAAAGAGCTATCCGGGAATTCGGCGCCCAAATTCCCTCCGATGATATATTTTGGATTACCGTTCGATACGAACTGGAAAAATATAAAGGAAAAAGAAAATATTAAATTATGGATGCAGAATTTAAGTGTTACCTGAACTACCCAATATGTAAAAAATTAAATAAAATCTATGGTATTCATTTCACAATATTATGTTTAACGCCTTTCCATTTACGATAACTAATTGAAATTTAAAGGGGCAATAAAATTGTCTGGTTCTGCATAGTTTTTGCATAAATAAATTTAATCAAAGAATACCCGGAAAAAGCCAAAGCGGTCATAGGGACGAGACGGAAAGCCACGGATCTATCTTAAGATAGCCGGGTTACCTTGGGAAGTAGGGTGCTTCGGCTGAATCGGATTGGCAGTATTTGGACGAAAAAAAGTTCTTTAAATAGCAGACGATCATTGCCATGACCAATACACTACCCGATAATGGAGGCCGGCGCTTAGGAACTGACAGGCGTGAATTTTCTTACACTTCGTATATACCGGAACGTAGATCCGGCAAAGAACGAAGAAGCGGGAACGATAGAAGGTTAAAACCAAGAATATCAAAATAATGAAAATAGTTAAAAAAGGCAGAGCCCATTCGCTCTGCCTTTGTGTTTGAAAATGTATAGGTCATGGAACTCTATCAGAAATCCGGGGGTGGGGTTTGAGTCACACGGTGTTCCGCGCTTTAAATATTGCCTGGGCCTTTTGAAGTGCAGTATGATCGTCGATGCCCATGGTTTCACTCTCATCTTGGGCCAAAAGATATCCAACGGATTGTCCGTCTTCGACCATATACTCAATAAGGTCGGTTATAAAAAACTCCTCTATGGGAGTGGTTTTGCCGTTTATCTCTTTGTGAACGATCTGAGGCCGTGAGGCCATGACCGGTAAATATTTTTCTAAGGCTTTCTTTTTTACAGCGTAAATTCCTGAGTTGCAGATCGTTAAAGCCGCCTGTTTTTCCTCCGGATAGTCCTTCCAGTATTTCCATTCGGTTATTTTTCTCACAAGGTCCCCCTGGGTCTCCAAAACTCCGTATTGCTTTTTGTCAGCCGGACAAAATCCCAGGATAACAAGGTCGAACGTTTCAAGATGGAGAATGAGCTGCATATAGGTTGCCTTTTGAACAAAGGGAACATCCCCCATGGTAATAATAAACTTAGAACACGCCAGGGACTCAATAAATGATCGGGCAGTTAAAATAGCACCGCCGGTACCGTTAAGAACCGGCTGCTCGCAGTAGGTAATATCCAAATGGCGGGTCGCCGCAATCACATCTTTTTTGCAATGATTGACAATGAGCGCTTTTTGGCCGACCGGCAAGTTCTTAAAAAGATAAAGTAAAATTGGATAACTGCCTTCAAAAATTGAACTGCCGGGCAACAGCGGCAACAGTGTTTTATTGCCCTCGTAGCCTGTCATTCTGCTGCCTCGGCCGGCCGCCATAATAATTGAAGCGATTTCGGAATCGAATTGTGTTTTAGGTCGCATGTTTTAGGTCCTTGGAAGGTATTTATAATTTAACTATCATCATGCAGAAAGAAGGTCAAACCCATGGTTCGTGAAATGAGGTTTGAAGCAAAGGGCTTTTCCGATACATCTCTGAATCCGTGAACGGCTGTTGTTTGGCAGTATTCGGAGGAGGATTCATAGCCGTGTTCATAACGGTAAAGTTCCGGCATTTTTTCACCAAACGGATAGTAATTGCCGGACTCAAAGGGGTTAAAGCCGTCGCCGTCGCTGATCATAAGAATAAGGTTATTTGCTGCTTCAGGATAAATTGCTTTTCAACAGTAACTATTTAAGCCTGAACAGCTGTTTCCATTCTTCTCCTCCTTTTTTGAAAATAACTTCATTTTTGCCGATATGTGTTATTAAAACCCTTTCAACAGATCCTCCTTCCCGGAGCACACGACCGTTTATAACAGCAAGACGGCTTTCAGGATCGCTGGACCAGGCAATGGCCTGCAGTTGAAGCTTCGACTCACCGGCCTGTTTAATGGGTATGGATAATATTCTTTTGTTTTTTGAATTTTGCCCGGATTTTTCATCTTTCTTTATTATGTTGTTATCTTTTTGAATTAAATTCTGATCGGCTATCTTCTTTTTATCAGGGCTTAAAGATTTTGGAACTAAAATTTCCGTTTTTTTAACCGATGCCGGTTTCTTTTCCCGCGGCTTTATGGCGGGTGGGGATTGCTTGTTTGCCGCTGGTGTGACCACTGCAATTTTTTCGCTGACCTTTTTCGCGGTTTTTTTTTTCTGAGACAAATCCCGGGCCGCCGTCTTTTTCGCGATACGGCTTAACGGTTTTGAATGTTTGGCTTCCGGTTTTGGTACCGGTGGCGCTACATTTTTCCAAGGTTTCCGGCCCAGAATCAGTCCTCCGCCTGCAGCCAGAATTATGGCGGTAAAAATGGCGAAAAACTGTTTTTTTAAGAAGAGTTTATCTGTTATGCGTTTATGGATAATTTTTTGCGCATCTGTTTCTTTCTGCCGGAATTGAATTTCGCTTTTCTCCAGCAGTTCGCTTTCAATCTTTTTTAAGGCCTTTAATATGGAACTCACTTTTATGCCAATCTTCCCATCTGTGTTAAAAATATGTCACGGAAAATTCGAATTAGAAGATGTTGAAATATGAGGAATCCCTTTGAAATTTTTTTCATTGTACAGTGCTATCTTTGTTGTGGATCCTACAACGCCGTCCATATGTATTCCGTATTTCCCCTGAACATATTTGACCGCCTGTCGGGTGTTTTCATCATAAAGGGGGCTGATTTCAACCGTGTTGAATCCAATGTTTCGTAAAAGCATCTTCAGGGTTATTATGGAATCTTTTGGAGAATCCAATGGGATGGTCCCTTTTAGGGAGAGAAAATTTTTCCATGGAATGTATGCCACGCCCAACCAATATGACTCTAAATCAGCCGGTTCCAACTCTATGGAAATATCCTTGCTTCCTCCTCTGAGCGTAATTTTTCCGTCATCGATTCCGTAAAGCGCAAGATATACGGGAGGGCGGCCTCCGGGAAGATAAAATGCTAAAATGGCCGGCAGATTTAATTTCTTTATTGCATTAAAATGACCGTTAATGCGGCGGATTAAAAGACCGTTCTGCTCAGCGGCAAGCTGGAAAAAGGCGTAATCGTCACTAATACCGTCAAGATCCCGACCAATCTCGGATTCAGCGCCCCACAAATCTATGGCAACTTTAAGGGCCGATTTTCTTGAATAAAAGCGGTCCAATTTTTCAAGTAACACTCCCAGTTTGCGGACAGGCTCCATAACGGTTCTCGGTTCCTTTAATGCAGGCGCTTTGGCCTGAGTCTTATCCGTTACCTTCGCCTGCACATTAACGGATACCTCTGTCCGCGCATTATTCATCGCTTTATTCGGCGCCTTATCCGGTGCATCAACCGACTTTGAATCCAATGCAGGGATAGGGGAAGGAGGTGTTTTTAAGTGCTCTGATTGGGTGAAGTGCTTTGACCTGGAATGATCAACCCTTGCGCTTTCCGGTGAACTTAATATCGCATTTTGGTCAAGGAATCCGGAGCGAAAAACCATAACCACGAAAATGCCGGTACACAACAGGAATAAAAATAGAATTGTTTTTTTCCGGTTTTGAAGGCTATGGCGTTTTATGTCGCCCCTGACGCCCAGCTCGCGGATGGCAGCCATGACTATCTTTCCGGAGATTATCCGTCGATCAAGAACGAATGCGGTCAACAGTGCCCGGTCACAAATAATATTGATTAATCGAGGAATCCCTC
>CAZDAB010000355.1:0-4009 GCA_964502855.1 uncultured Desulfobacteraceae bacterium
TTCTTCCATATGAACCTATTCGATATCTTTTCTCTTCAAACGCATTGAATCCGAGACCCGACATCATGGAAAAATTCCCGGGACCAGATCGCAAGCGTTTCCGGTTGTTTGACAAAGGGTTCAACCTCGCTACGTGCCTGGTCCAGGTCCAATGTGTCAATTCTTTCACTCAATAACTTCCGAAATACAACTTCATCCAGTGAATGCTTATCTGACCAATGGCCGCTCTGGCGCATGCGCTGTTCCAGGTGAGAAAGATGAAGTTCGGGTTTATTAGCAACGTACCAGACAAGATCGTACCAATCCCTTCCCTTTACCCTGTTTTTCCATTGCCGGCAAAGCACGGCGTGCATTTTGCCGGCAAATAGATTGGGCAGTGTGTAGGTTCGCACAGCAAAAGGAATCGGCTGTAAAAGGAATTTTGATTCAGTGTCGAATCCCCCTGGTGGATCTGTATCCACTTCAAGTTTGATCTTGAGCATTTGACCGCGGGGCACTTCCCTAACAATCGACTCGTCTGTAGTTATAACCAGGAGCCCATTCAATGTGTTGGCCTTAAGAAATGCCGATTGTACAGGGCTGGCTATAGCCTTGTTCCTTTTTTCCATCCGAACATCAAAGCCGAAGGCGCGTAATTCCTTTTCCAGAGCAGTACTGTACTTATCAAGATCAAAACCGTTCATGGGAGAAAGAAGGGAAAAATCCAAATCCTCGGAGAACCTGTCCAGCCCATACAGGATACGCAGGGCCGTGCCACCGTAGAATGCAGCCTTCTCGAAAAACTTGCTTCGCCATAAGCCAAGAAGGGCTATTTCCTGCATGATTTCACGTAATGCATGCGTATAGTCTTCCGTGCTTCTGCAATCGTACTTTGAGATCATCCTGGCGACAGCCTCATGCATTTGCCTTACCTCCCCCACGTTTGAAAAGACGGCGAGCAAGCTTGCTCAGCAACAATATCTTTCTGGAACGATACCGATCGGCATATTCTTCCAGCCGGTCCGGGCTCATTTCCCGTATGGCCGCAGGCTCAATGCGAAGGTCATCAAAAAGATAGGTCTGCAACTCTTTCTGAGTGCGAATGGATACCCGGTCCAGGCGTAGCTTGTCAGCTAGCGCCTTTTCCGGAACTGCGATCAAAAATGAGCGCCCACCTCCTATTTCCACTTTATCTGCTCCTGTTCGGAATGCAGTCATGGGAATTACTCTGTAGATAAACAGGCCAATGGGTGTAAGAAACTTTCGTGACCGGCCAACAGTAACCGAAGTTACCGCTTCCACACGCTCCGGTATAATGCCATGGTAATGGAGTGCATACTCCAGCGAGATATATGAAGGCCCATAAATCAGGTTCGCGAGTATTTCTCGTGAGTAGGGTTGCTTGCGAGCATCATCACCAAAAACATATAGCCCCTTCTTGACCCTTATTATAGTGCCCTTGCGTAACAGAGTAGTGATCCTGTCTCTCGGGTGAGCATATCCCTTCAGAGCGCTCAACAGCGTCTGATAATCAAATTCATCATACGGGATTAGCTTTCTGATAGGCTCGTTCATTTCGTAATCCTTGTTGCCGCCGGAGAATCTTGTACATGGCGCCTATTGGGGATATATTAACTGAATTTTGCACGAGTCGGAGGCTTTCATATGCAAGGCACTTAAGGGCGAAGTCATAGTGAACTATTACGAGCCCTTAATAACGAAGCAAATGAAATTCTCCGGCTTGCCCTTTGGGTGAAAATTAATGAATAAAAAACATCATTATCCTTTATACCATTTGGGTAAAACGTATAATTACATGATGTTGTATAAACCCGGTTCAAATAAGTACTCTAAAGATCCTCATTAATTTTCATGCAAGGTTCAGGTATTATACATATTCCACCATAGTAAGTCGATATATTTCCGACATACTATCCTTATATCGACTAATTTACTCCAGTACGATGCGCCCTTTGCCAGATACCTTGCCCTTTGGAAACTGGGGATATTCTTGACTATATTGATTGAACCACGATTTTCTCATCCACTCTTATCCAAAACATAACTCATCCAGAGATCCCCGCTGCCTGTTTTGGAAACAGACGTTGAAAAGTCACACACCTTAAACCCCAGGGTATCGAACAATTCCCGGGCCTTTGGGTTATCACACAAATAGAAATTTCTCTCATTTCATAAACAAAGTCGAAAGGTATTTATAAAAGCATCTAACTTGATGATTTAATTATATAATTGTTGCAAGGTGCATTTTGTCATATAGGAATTAATTTTTAATTTTCTACTTTGTTTACCCAAAGGGCGCATCGATCTCACAGCATCCGCTGTGTTGAGGCCCATTCGCGGTAGCATACTACAGCTTTATGGCCCACGCCTTGCGGCTACGGCAATATCAATTCGTGAAATACTCGTGATACGATTGAAGAAAAATCGTAAGTCTCGAAATCCCCTTGGATGACCTCACATCCGACATTGTCCCTTGCAAGTTCCGCAAGCCCCGGAGACCGCTCAAACCCGATCACATCAAACCCTCGCTTTTTCATCCAGAGCAGGTCCCGGCCGCTGCCGCACCCCACGTCCAGGACAAACGCCTCGGCCGGAAGCCTTTGGGCCAGAGGGGCTAAAAACGAAGTTGGATCGATTGAAAATGTTTTTTCGTGATACGCGTTGTAATTTTTTTGGTAATAGTCTGACATTTTTTTTAACCGCAAATGGACACAAATTAACGCAGATGACCACAGATAATTTGTCAAGCTCCGTCCTAAAAAGCGGGGCTTAACAAATGATTTCATGGCTACGCGAATTAAACATTGTCGGCGCTCTATTTAAGGTGCCAATTTGGCACCTCCAATCCCCCATCTTTTTTTTAGACAATTTAAAAATAATATCCTTAAAACTTTTTTAAAACAACGCCTCCACAGGCGTGAGCAAAAACTCTTCCAACGGGATCCCCTGGTTGCCGACAAGAAGTTTTTTTGCGGCAGGAAACTGTTTTGAGAATTCGGCAATCCCTGGTATTCTCATTTTATGTGCCGTGGGTTTACTCTCGATGGCAATCAATTCGTTTGCCCTGGACAGAACAAAATCAAGCTCTCGATTACGACCGGCCCAGTAAAACAGATCGATGTTCTTTCCGATGACAGAATTGAAAAGCGATGCCCCAACCGCCGTTTCCACCAGTCGCCCCCATAGTTTCGGATTGTTCCGGGTGTCTTGCAGAGACTCATAGGCCGTAGCAGTCATCAGGCCGGTATTTAAAACCAGCAATTTGGGGCTGGATGCACGCTGCCGAACCTTTTCGCCGGCATACTTCGCCAAACCGACCAGCAGTCCGGCTCCTCGCAACAAATTCAGGTAATGCGCCAGGGTGGTCGTGTTGCCGACATCCTGCAACTGGCCGATCATTTTCTGATAGGAAAGGATTTGACCCGAATACGAGCATCCGAGTTCAAAAAGTCTTCTCAGTAATGCCGGTTTATGGACCCGGGTCATCAGCAAAATGTCTCTCGAGATGGTCGTTTCGATCAATGAGTCTACAATGTAGCCGGCCCATCGCGCCCGATCTTCAATCAATGCAGCACTTCCCGGGTAGCCGCCATAATAGATGTACTCGTCCATCTCAAAACCAAAGGCCGCCTGCATTTCGGCATAGGACCAATGAGTAATATGGTTCATTTCGAATCGTCCGGCAAGACTTTCGGTCAACCCTTTTTGAACCAGCAACGGCGAAGATCTCAGAATAAAAATATGAAGTGGCAGCTCTGAGAAGGTATCTTCATCCCATAAACGTTTGACGGTTTCCGACCATCCCGGTAATTTCTGAATCTCATCTAACACCAGGATGCCGATCCGGGCTTTAGTATCGGTTTTTAATCGGGTACGAACAACCTCCCATTGCTGCTCGATCCAGTCCGGACCTTTCAACGCAGGCTCGTCTGCCGTGGCATAATGTCCAGGCCAATCCAGTGATTTCAGCATCTGTTGGGCAAGAGTTGTTTTACCGGTCTGGCGGGGT
>CAZDAB010000356.1:0-4004 GCA_964502855.1 uncultured Desulfobacteraceae bacterium
CTGACCTCAGCCTCGGTGATCCATGAATGTGCCAGCAGTCGCTTTCTGGCCATTGTAAGGTTTACGGAAATAATATTTATCCCCTTTTTTATCTGTGCCTGCTCAAGGACCTGTTTTTCAGAGAGCCTGTCCGTACCGGTAACCACCAGTTTTTCGGCCCTAAAATAGTCGCATTGTGTTAAAAAGTCGTAACTAAAAATAAAAACAAAGCTAACCAGCTGCAAAGCGACGATGACACCCGCTGTTTTAATACAGAAAATAAGACGCCTTATAATTCTGTTACGCTTTTTGGCAGCGCTGTTCTTGTAATAGTTACTTCGTATGTGCTTACGACCCAACAACCTTAACCTCTCTTTCAAGATTAATGTTGAACTTTTTTAATACGGTTTCTTCAACAAGTTCCATCAATTCTAGAAAATCAGCGGCGCATGCGTTTTGGTGATTTAGGATAAAATTGGCGTGCTTTGATGAAATTTTTGCTCCGCCCATGGATTTTCCCTTGAGTCCGGCCGCCTCAATAAGCTCGCCGGCGGTCTTTCCGGATACGGGATTTTTAAAAAAACATCCTGCACTGGGCAGACCTCTGGGCTGTCTTTGCCAGCGTGTTTCCAAAATTTTTTGGGCCTCTTTTTTCAGTTTTTCAGGGTCCGAAGGGTTCAGACGGAAACAGCCGTTTAAAATAACCTGTTGCCCAGGATGGGCCCCTGTATCCTCTTTGCTCCATGAAAGCTTCCGGTAAGCAAAATCGAGATTCTCTTTTTTAATGTTGCGCACCTCACCGGTGGGAAGCAGAATGCTTATCGATTCAAGGACACGTTCCATGGAACCATAGGATGTGCCTGCATTCATCATAATTCCTCCCCCGACCGTACCCGGAATGCCCATGGCAAAATTCATTCCTTCAAGTCCCCTCTTCAGGGCAAAGGAACAAAGTGTTTTCATCTGTGCACCTGCCATGGCGGTAACCATAATCCCATGGGTGTTCCGGTCTGTTTGAGAAATGGTATTAAGACACTGCGTCAATAGGATCACAACTCCGGTTATGCCGCTGTCTTTGACCAGAAGATTTGTGCCGTTTCCCAATATAAGATAAGGGATTTTTTTGTGCCATGACCATGTTACAAGGGCTTTTAAGGCCTCGACATTTTCTGGAGCAACAAAAGCTTGGGCCGGGCCGCCCACGCGTAAGGATGTATGTTTTGACATGGGCTCGTCAAATTTGGCATTGCTGCCGAAACGGCTTTTAAGCCATTTTATTGAATCAGAATCTAAAGCCATAATCTTACTTTTAGGAATTTCAACAATTCTCTTTAATCAAAAACATTTTTAGACATATACTCTCTTGGGTCCTATGGAATGATGGGGTATTGGAATAATGGAATATTGGGTAATAATATCGGATAGAATTCCTTTAAACCCATTATTCCAAAACTCCAGTACTCCAATATTCCAATTGGGGTGAAGCCTCTAATTGCCTGCTTACAGTGCTTTCAATACCATTTCCCCGACTTGCCAAACATCTCCTGCACCCAGGGTTAGAAGAATGTCTCCCGGGTTCAGGATTTTTATCAGATGTGAAACCGCTGTTTCGAAATCGTTGAAATAGACGATTTCTTTGTGGCCATGACTCCGGATTCCTTCAAACAAAGCATGGCCTTCAACCCCATTTATTTTTTCTTCTCCGGCTGCATATATGGGTAGAACTACCAGCAGGTCGGATTGATAAAATGAAGTGGTGAAGTCATCAAAGAGCGCCCGGGTTCTGGTATAGCGGTGGGGCTGAAACACCACCACAACCCGCCTGTGGGGCCAGCTTTCCCTGACGGCTTGCAGCGTGATTTTGATTTCCGTAGGATGATGACCATAGTCGTCCACAACGGTGACCCCTTTTTTTTCTCCTTTAATCTCCAGCCTGCGCTGAACACCTTCCACGTTTTGCAGAGCCGATTTTATAACATCAAATGAAATATTGAGTTCAATTCCAACTGCAATGCTTGCCAGGGCGTTATAAACATTATGGATGCCCGGAAGATTCAAAACGATTTCTCCGAGTTTTGTTCCAAGATGATAGACGTGAAACCTGCTTTTCAGCCCTTCAAAAACCACGTCTTTGGCCTGGAAATCGGCCTGAGTACTCATTCCGTAAGTTGTAAAACGTTTTTGGATGCTCGGGATAATATCCTGGATCGGCTCATTATCCAGGCAAAGGACCGCCAGACCGTAAAAAGGTATTTTGTCAATAAAGCTTAAAAAGACTTCTTTGATGGCGTTCAAATCCCGGTAAAAATCGAGATGCTCACGATCTATGTTCGTTACCACTGCTATGGTCGGAGAGATTTTCAGAAAAGAACCGTCACTTTCATCGGCTTCAGCCACGATATAATCTCCCTCTCCGAGAAGTGCATTGGAATTTATGCTTTTGAGTTTTCCGCCGATAACCACCGTGGGATCAAGCCCGCCTTTACCCAGTACAGAAGCGATGATCCACGTGGTAGATGTTTTGCCGTGGGCGCCTGCAATGGCGACGCTGTATTTTAAACGCATGAGCTCGGCAAGCATTTCGGCTCTGGGTATTACCGGGATTGACGCTTGACCGGCGGCGACAACCTCAGGGTTTCCGGGGCCGATCGCCGATGACGTTACCACAACATCCGCCCCGTGGATTTGCTCGGCAGAATGTCCTTTAAATATAATACCGCCAAGGTTTTCCAGGCGCCGGGTAATGTCTGAAATACTGCTGTCGGATCCCGACACCTTGTAGCCTATATTGAGGAGGAGTTCGGCAATTCCGCTCATCCCGATACCGCCGATTCCGACAAAATGAATATGGTATTTTTTAAGAAACATATGTTTTAGTCCAAAGGGTTGAATGGATTCTATTCCATCATTCCATTACTCCATTATTCCGATTGTGAGCGAAGCGAACCAACTTGCAGCAGTCATCAACAATAACTGCCGCCGCATCGGGACGACAGAGCTCCCTTGCCCGGGATGCCATATGACGAAGCATATCCGGGTTTGAGGCGTAAAAATTAATTCGCTCGGCAAGGGCTTCGCCGTTGAGATCTTTTTCAAGGATCATTTCGGCGGCCCCGGCTTTTTCCAACGAACGGGCGTTTAAAACCTGGTGATTATCCGCAGCAAAAGGGAACGGTATGAAAATAGCGCTCTTTCCAACAGCTTTGATTTCCGCCACTGTTGTTGCTCCTGCCCGACATATGACAAGATCGGCTTTTTGATATTGCCGGTCCATATCATTGAAAAATGCTTGAACTCTGTAGGACATACCATACAGTTCGTATGCATTTTTTACTCTTGTTTCATCATTGAGTCCGGTCTGATGAATAAAGAAAAACTTATCTTTGTCTTTGATCTTTTCTATGGCTTCCAAAAGAGCCATGTTTATGCTGTGAGCTCCCTGGCTTCCCCCTAGTATCAGGATCACAAAATGTCGCTTTTGCTCTGAATCGTCAATTCCGAAGCCTTTTTGATTCTTTGGGTATTGCAGAATTTCTCTGCGCACAGGGTTTCCGGTATAAAGAACTTTTTTAGGGCTTAAACCGGTTGGAATATCATCAAACGAAACATATACCCGGTCGGCAAGACGGGATAAAATCCGGTTTGTAATTCCCGGCAAAATATTCTGCTCATGAATAACTATTTTAATGCCCAGAAGCCATGCTCCGGCAACCAAAGGGCCTGCGGAAAATCCCCCCACACCAAAGACCAGATCCGGCCTGAACCGTTTCAGGATCATGACAGATTCAAATATCCCTTTGGGTATCTTCAGGATAGACTTGGCCTGGTTCCATAGCCCCCGGCCTTTGATTCCTTCTGATGTAATCCGTTTATGGGCAAAATTTGCTTTTGCTAACGCCGTGGTTTCAAAGGGCCTGCCCGTACCGACAAATAAGATTCTGCTGTCCGGATTTCTGGCCATAAATTCTTGAGCGATGGCGATGCCTGGAAAAAGATGGCCGCCGGTGCCTCCACCGGCGATGACA
>CAZDAB010000357.1:0-4002 GCA_964502855.1 uncultured Desulfobacteraceae bacterium
TAATAGAGCTTAAAAAAGGATGTAAACAAAATGGCGATTAATTGAAAAAAATAAATTTATCCTTGGTGTCTTTGTGACGTTGCGGCATTTTTTTTAACATTGTTTGTGAGCGATAAACGGTTATTATGAAATTTTTTAAATGGAGCCTTATCGGTGTTATCGCGGTCATTGCGGTTTTCTTGTTTTTATTAATAGGTGTAAGGCTTTATCTCAGTACAGACAGAGCACAGCAACAGCTTCAGGCAAAGGTTAATCAGACCATTCCCGGTACAATCACGTGGTCCAAGAGCCGGCTTTCGATTTGGAAGGGTGAGGTTCAATTGCACGATGTGCTGCTCAGCTCACCCACAAATGATAAATTGCTTGAATTGAAGCGTCTTTTACTGTGTGTATCCTGGATTCGGCTTTTCAAAGGGGAATTATGCGTTAAGAATTTGTTTTTAGAAAAACCCCAAACAGATCTGGTGATGGATCGATCGGGGAACCTCAATCTCGTTCAAGCCCTTTACACCCCTGAAAAAAGTGAATCAAAACCCGTGCATTCGGGTTTTCCGTTAAATATTGTGATACGGGAGCTTAAGGTGCTGAACGGTTTTTTTGAATACAAAACAAAAGAATCCATTGCAGATAAACAAAAGAACCGGATGGTTCTTCAAAACGTTAACCTGACCCTTAATGATGCGAACCTTTTAGAACAAAAAGCCCGCCTTACCTGTGATATTTCCGGCGGAAATATTGACGGGAGAAGGATTGACCGAATTCACTTAAGCTGCCGTCTCACAGACGGATGCCTGACCATCAATGATTTAAGCTTATATATATTTGCGGGCAGATTTGACCTGAACGGCACTGTGGACTTTAAAAAGGTTTTTACCCACGGGTTTACCTCGGACCATCTCGATTGGGATGCCATATCCTATGACCTGTCCCTGCGCCAGGAAGATACATTGCTCGATACGCTGCCCTTCAAGGGATCACGCTTAAAAGGATCCATAAGCTCTTTAATTACGCTTAAGGGAACGGGAATTGATCCAAAGACGCTCACCGCCGAAACCTCCCTGGAACTATTTGCACGCAAATTGTCCGCCCGGGAGGCACCTTCATCCGTTGACGGTCACGTCAACGCACAGGCAATCATGAAAAAGGGACGGGTTAAAATTCAGCAGCTTGACGCCCGGGCAGGTAAAACTCACCTTAAGGTTGCCGGCGATTATGACACTTCTTCCCTTAAGGTCGCGGCTGATTTTAAATTGGAGTCCCCCAACCTGAATGAAGTATTGTCACCGTTGGGAATGAACGCATTGGGGAAGTTGAATATCCAGGGCAACGTAGGTGGAACGATTGCGGCACCGATTGTAGTTGCCCAAGTACAGGGGGAAAATTTAGAATTTGAGCAGGTAAAAATCGGCAATGCGGATGCAAAAATCCAACTTTCCGAAGGCATGCTTTCCGTGGACCATGGAAAAATTCGCAACCACAATTCAATACTCGATATTTCCGGTACCGCCCGGACAAGTGATCCTTTAACGCATCATATCTTTGAAACCCCTTTTTTAGACATTACGGTGACGGGAGATGCACTGTTTATAGAGGATTTTTTCGAGGGGATAAAGGGAAAATTTGTTCTGAACGGCCATATCTTTGGGCACGCAGCACACCTTCGGGGAAACTTGAATCTTAACGGAGAACATATCGACTGCTACACCCAAAAAGTTCAGGGGTTTCACCTGATATCAAATCTCGACGGTGATCGACTCAATTTGGATCCTTTTGAGCTCGTGATTGCAACGGGTGAGAAAATCCGGGTCCAGGGTTGGATTTCTTTAAATAAAAATTACCACTTACGACTTTCCTCCGGGGGCATTTCCCTTAAGAATGTCACACGGCTTCAATTGGGAGACGGTGATACCGGCAAGATTTCCTTTACGTTCCAAGGACAGGGGGATTTTGAAAATCCTCAGATCACGGGGGAGGTGCTTCTAAATGAGTTGCGATTCAATAACCAACCCCTGGAAGACGAACGGTTTAAAATTGAAGTTGCGGACCGGACAGCATATATCTCAGGGGGTCGGAACTTTGCTTTGGAGGCCGCTTATCATCTCCAGACCCAAGCTTTTTCAGCATCCGCCGGGTTTGACAACACCAATTTAACCCCTTACTTAAAAATTTTCGGACAAAGCAAGCTGAATGGTTTCATGACCGGAAAAATCCAAGTCAATGGCAATGCCAAAACACCGGATCAGTTAAAAGGCTCAGCCGATATTTCTCGGATTGAGATTTTTTCGAATCAAACAGAATTGATCCGATCCCGAGACTTCAAGGCTTTTTTAAAGCATGGTGAAATTTCGATTCCCGGTGCCCGCCTGAACCTGCTTGAACGGGGTGTTGTGGAAATTAAAGGTAACGGCACACTGAATGGCGACCTTGATATTAAAGCCCATGGTACCATTCCTTTGGAAATAATATCGCTTCTTACAGATGTTTTCCCCAATGCCGCCGGTGAAGTGCGCATTTCTCTCGGCGTGAACGGAAACCTGTCGCAGCCGGACTTGCGTGCCGATGCTGAAATTATAAATTGCGGCATGACGGTTCCCGTCCTTTTACAACGGATGCACGATCTGAACGGCAGTATTCATGTAACCCCCGAAGTTATTGTTCTGGATAACATCCGGGGAATGCTGGACACCGGTGGTTTTGAACTGTTTGGCGCCATTGATCTTAAGGCAAATCGACCCTCAAGGGTGGCGCTCAAATTAAAAGCCCATGACCTTCCTCTTTTGATTCCTGACACCTTGGAAACCCGTTTGAACACCGAACTGGATATCAAGGGCACATCTGAAAAATCCCTGGTCTCGGGATACATTCAAATGATTGAGGGAAAGTATTATAAAGATATACGGCTAAATCTTATGGAAAGCCTCGGTAAAAAATCCCGCGAGGAAGCCCTGGTAGCACCTGAGATCCCCTGGCCTTTTTTGAAAAACATGGCCCTTGATATTACAACCCGTTACAGAGAACCTTTTGTCGTAGATAATAATGTAGCCTTATTGGCCCTCAAGCCTGATCTTCGTATATACGGATCGGTGAATCATCCTCTGATCAGCGGGAGGGCCCAAGTAGAATCCGGAACCGTCTATTTCCAAAAAAAGGAATTTAATGTCAAAAGAGGTGTCTTTGATTTTATCAACCCGTATAAAATTGAGCCGACCATTGATGTGCTCAGCGAAATAATAGTTCGGGAATGGACCGTTTTTTTGAATATCTCCGGGACACCGGACAATCTTAAGTTTATTTTTTCTTCCAACCCATCAGAAAGAGAGGAGGATATTCTTTCTTTGTTGATAACCGGGAAAACAACACGGGAACTGATCGCAGAAGAAGGCGGTTTATCCCGGTCTTCAGGACAAATACTGGCCGATGTTCTTGCTGAAACCGTTCAAAAACAAATCAAGGATGCCACCGGCCTGGATGTTGTAGAGCTGGAATATAAAAAGGGCGGAGAAGCTGAGGCGTCGGACGAGGTAAAAGTAACTGTCGGCAAAGAGCTTTCCCGGAGAATAACGGTCAAATACGGCGTGCAGACAAAAAATGCCAGGGTCATCCAGCAGGTGATCACGGAATATAAATTTCTTGAGAAATTGTTAATGAACGCCTTCCAGGATATGGAGGGAAATTATGGCGGCGGACTTCAATTCAGACTTGAATTTAGATAGAGAAACCCTAAGTGAGCGAAAGTCGAGGATGCCCCCTCCGTTTTGTTTACGCTCAATTCGGGTGAAAGATAACTTCAGATGACCGATCTCAAACACAAAGACTGGATAAAAATATTCGCGGTGTTGTGGATTCTAATGGCCTGCCTTGCCAAAGATACTGCATATGCCGAGAACGCGGGAAAGGAAAAACCCGGTCCCGTTGTTTCACGGATTATCATCGATGTTCAAGGGATGAAAGGAGATGTGAGCCCATGGGTTGATCTGGCAAAGAACCTTATTTTTATCCGGG
>CAZDAB010000358.1:0-3970 GCA_964502855.1 uncultured Desulfobacteraceae bacterium
CCTAGTCGATGCCAGCCGTTCCGAGTGCAAACGGGGTGAATTTGAACCCTTTGAAGATATGTTACAAATTCGCATAATGGGTGGTACCGCATACAAACTGGCGAGAGTCGCTGCCGGCTTGTGCGATGCATCCTGGAGTCGCGGCCCTAAGAATGAGTGGGATATTTGTGCCGGTGTCCTGCTAATCACGGAAGCAGGGGGCCGTTGCGTAGACCTAAACAATGCGCCTTTCATTTTTAATCGTCCCAAAACACTGGTAAACGGATTTATCGCCGATAATGGCCGTTTGCATAATCGCATCATCACAACAATAACCCCATATGGCGCTGCAAGAACATGATTTAGGGAGGTCTTAAAACCTAGTGGAACAACTTGACCAAATAGTAAATACAATATCTTTGACCATGGGTGCTGCCTGGGCGAGCGGGATTAATCTCTACGCAGCGATCTTGGTTCTGGGACTGCTTGGGATAACAGAAAACATTGTCCTGCCGGCCAACCTTCAACTTCTTATGAATCCAGCGGTAATTGGTGCGGCGGGTGTCATGTATATTGTTGAATTTATCGCTGACAAGATGCCTGGGGTTGATACGGGGTGGGATACATTTCATACTTTCATCCGCATCCCGGCGGGGGTGCTAATGGCCGCCGGTGCAGTGGGTAATGTCAATCCGGCTCTGGCTTTAGCGGCCGGTATTTTGGGGGGTGGCTTGGCAGCCGGCGCCCACGCCGCCAAGTCGGGTTCAAGGGTTATCATCAACACCTCTCCAGAGCCGTTTACAAACTGGGCCGCTTCAGTTGCGGAAGACATGTTGGTAATCGGTGGCCTCTGGACTGCGCTTCACTATCCCTGGCTTTTCATTGCTTTGATGATTGTCTTCATCTTATTAATGATTTGGCTATTGCCAAAGATTTGGCGGGGAATCAAAAAGGTATTTGGTTCTATCGGGCGCTTGTTCGGATACGGGAAAACCCATGAACCTTCGTCGTACGGCCGGCCTGATAATACCGTCTGTGGGGTTAATTCTGTGCGGAACAGGGATGAGCGTGAAAAAAAGATCAAAAAATTGAACGAAGTACAGCGCTGACTTATCCCTATAGTTGCATAAAAAATATGCCAAAAATATATTTCATTAAAACATTTCTATATGTTACGCATATCACATAGAAGCTTTTGGAATAAACCCAGCGTGAATTCCAGGAAAAAACGTTTCGTAAG
The DNA here is from genome assembly GCA_964502855.1 of uncultured Desulfobacteraceae bacterium. Taxonomy (GTDB): domain Bacteria; phylum Desulfobacterota; class Desulfobacteria; order Desulfobacterales; family UBA11574; genus S5133MH16. Next base: position 1,220 of record CAZDAB010000358.1, read on the forward strand.
GCAAATTTTTAACCCGTCGGGAAAGCCCATGATACCGTAATTCCTTCGTTGCCAAGGGTTCGCGGTAGTTTACTACAGCGTCACCCTTGGACGCCTTGGACTTACGGCATCCCGAGCTTTTGCAACGATAGGGTTATCTCAGCGCTGTACACCTTCCGTTGATTTTTTATCCAGCTCCCGGAGCTTGCGGATATAATCGAACAGATTCCTCTGGCGTGGAATATTATCTAATTTCTTCCGCATATTAGATATTGACCTTTTTCCGAAGCAGGGTTATAGGCAAGTTAGTTCGCTTCGCTCACAATTGGAATGATGGAGTAATGGAATAATGGATTTAGAGGAGTTTTTTACAATTAAAATGGTTTTATTTCCGCCCTGATCCCAATATTCCAATATTCCAGTATTCCATTCCGATGGCACAAAGAGGTTGCCATTAAAAGACTATTGATTTTATATAGTTGTAGAATTTCCGAGACGTTTAATTAGCAGACAGTAACCGGGGCCACGCCTTTTTCCTCGGCCCATTGTTTTTAAGTGTATCCGACTTTTTTTAATTCGAACTGTCGTTCTAACGGAGTCATGTTAAATTCCCTTGTCTATTTTTTATTTGCTGTATAGATTAGTTTAGATCGCAAATTGCCGGGTTGCTGGATATAGTTAAAGAGGTATTTAAATCCGGTACCGGTTATTCTGAAATCCTGATCGCAAACATACGTTTGTTTCATCATTCCATGAAAACCGAAAAGCAATTTGAGGAACGCCTGGGTAAAATCGAGAAAAAGGAAAAATCACGCAAGGAAAAGGAATCTCGAATCCGGAAGGGCGATAACGAGGCGGAAAAGGATACAATCCTGAAAAAGAGGATGGTCTGTGTGGGTTAGATTTTTACATCTGTTATATAAGGTATAAAGGAGACGGTAATATATAATAAGTAGCTCTATTTTTTATTAAAATTTCGCCCCTTTTTCCTCCACTTCGACCACATTATCCGGATCGCCCACCACCTCATCGGGGGTGAACAAAATGATGCCCATTACTGAAATCACCTTATTTTATAATATCTGTAATCTCGATGATACCATTCTAAGAGCATGGTATCACCTTTCATGGCCGGCTATCAGGCTATTTTTTGTGCCGTTTTGGGATGCTATCTATCCGGCCAGATAATATCTAATGTTAGGGAAGTTCATAAAAACGGGGGCATTATTTTGAACGAAAAAGAGGCAATTGAAAAAGCAACCGCTGATGCATTTGTCGAATTATACAATTCTGAAACGGGATCTTTCTTTTCAATTATTGAATATTCAGATGCTCCAGATATACGCTGCCAAGATCCAGAAGGAAATAAATTTAGTTTTGAAATTACCCTGACCGAAGATAGACCAAAAGATATACAAGCAATTCTCGGAAGGTCTGATCATAAAAGTTTGAACTCATTAAAAAAACATCTCGAAGATGTAAAAGCCGGAAAGGCGAATCCTTTTGAAAAAGCGAGTTTTCAGGAAGGCAATGTAATAGAAATGATTGTGAGTAGAATTAATCCCAAATTGAAGAAAGACTATGGAAGCAATGTTGCTCTTGTAGTCAGAGATGTATCACCCTTAGATTGGGACTGGGACATTGTTATCAATCAAATAAAAGCCAAGATTAATTTGGAAAGAAATCCATTTGATAAGGGAATTTGGATCATAACATACAGTAAGGATAGAATTTATAAAATCTTATGATTTTGAAATATGCCCTAAGCAGGCAAATTCAGTCGATGCAAAAAGCGCGCGGCTGATTTGCATTATTAGCAGTAAACGATCAGAAAGGACCTAAGATGACAGATGCAGAATTCTGGGGTCTTATAATTCAAGGAATCGGTGCATTTTTCACACTGTTTGTTGCAATATTGGCTATCTGGGGACATTTTTTTCGCTCTTGGTTAGCTGGTCCGAAATTAGAGATTTGCCTACACGATCCACAGGGAGAGGTCAACTATCTTCAGGATGGAACTCCGGCTCGATACTACCATTTAAAAGTGGCAAATAAGCGCAGAGGGGCGCAAGCCAAAAACGTACGCGTAGTCCTAACAAAAATACTCAAGCCAGCTGCAGATGGCACATGGGCCAATCAAGCTTTGAGCGGTCCGTTGCAGCTTACATGGCAATTTCCGCACAGTCATCCGCAATATCCAACAATCGGACCTGACGATTTCTGCGACATAGGGAATCTTATCAAGGGGAAAATGTTCATTTTGACTCCATATGTTAGACCCAATAACTTTGTGGGTTTTATTGGGCCTAATCAGAGAATGCAAATCGAAGTAATGGCGATTGCCGATAATGCGGAATCTAATTCATTGTGTGTTGAAATTGCCTGGGATGGCAATTGGAGTGATGATACGTTACAAATGCAGAGGTATTTGGTTGTTAAAGAAGCTAGCGGGCGGCGGCGCTGCTAACAAGTCATTTGAGTGGGTCGGCTAATACAGAAGGAAACGAGGTCATACCTCGATTGTTGGTTAATGGGGGGACGCACCCCTTATTTAAGGAGTGGTCCCCGGCCATATCTTTCATCGATTGGCATTAACCGTCTGTTGTTTATAACATTTTTTATGGCACTATTTCTCAAAATCACATACGCCGCTTTCCTGATCTGATTTTTCAGCTTATTTCCCGCTCTCCTGGAAAGCCTGTTTGACAACCACCGGTTATGATATCTGTAATGCAGCCGTTTTAGAGACATGACAAGATACTGGCAAGAAAA
>CAZDAB010000359.1:0-3969 GCA_964502855.1 uncultured Desulfobacteraceae bacterium
GCCAAAGAACAGTATTCCACGGTTGAGCGGAAAGGAGAAATGATTTTGTCAAGGGATAAGCTTATTCCCCTTATCCGTCTGGGTCAGATATTTAATTTAAAAAGTGATTCATTCAACCCCTGGGAAGGTTTAGTTGTTGTGGTGGAATACGAAGACCGCCAGATGTGCCTGTTTCTGGACGAATTGCTGGGTAAAGAAGAAGTTGTCATTAAAAGCCTGGGTGAAACCTTAAAAGATACAAAAGGAATCGCCGGCGGTGCAATAATGGGAGACGGCAAAGTGGGCCTCATACTCGATATGGCGGGGATATGGGATCTAATGATGGGGGTTGAGAATTAATGAATGAAATGTGTTGTAGTGGTGGAATACTGGAGTGCTGGAACATGCCAAAAAGCCTTAATAAATGCAACACTCCATTACTCCAACACTCCAATACGCCGAGTTCTTGCTGAAATGACCAATGATCGATGATAGACCATAATTACTTATAGGATGAAGCCATGAACCTGATAGTCGGCGTTTCAGATATGAAAGTCACAAACGATATAGAAACAACCCTCGTCACCTATTCTCTGGGATCCTGTATCTGTGTTGCAATTTATGATTCAGTGGCACGGGTAGGGGGGTTGCTTCACTATATGCTCCCGGAATCGAGTCTGGATAAGGAAAAAGCCAGAAAGAACCCGTATATGTTTGCCGATACCGGCATCCCTGCCCTTTTCAAGGCCGCCTATAAGTTAGGTGCTAAAAAACAGAGAATGAAAGTTATTGTGGTTGGAGGATCACAGGTTCTGGACCAGAAAGGATTGTTTAATATCGGCAAAAGGAATGATATTGCCGTCCGGAAAATGTTTCACAAAAACAATGTGATCATCGATTACAAGGATATTGGGGGTACGGTCAATCGAACCATCAAGATAGCGGTCAATAACGGGGATACATGGATAAAGGTTTCCGGCAAGGGAGAAAGAAAGATATGAGCGATATAAAATCCATCATAAAAAAAATAGATCACTTAACACCGATTCCCCAGGTAGCAAGCAAGGTAATGTCTATCGCCGAAGATCCTAAAAGTTCCATGTATGATCTTTCTAAAGTCATTATTTATGACACGGCCGTAACCGCCAATTTATTAAAGGTGGTCAATTCTGCATATTTCGGTCTGCCGGAAAAGGTCGATTCCGTGCATCAGGCCATTGTGTATCTGGGTATGGCCCAGGTGGTCGATCTTGTTCTATTGTCGGCCAGTGGTGAAAACTTACAAACGGCACAAGAGGGGTACGATCTTGAAGCGGGTGAGCTCTGGAAATATTCGGTTTCTTCTGCCATACTTGCCCGTGAACTTGCCGAGAAAAAAGGGGTAAAGGAAACTCACCTGATATTTACAGCCGCACTGTTAAAGGATATCGGCAAAGTGATTTTGAATCAGTATGTAAAGGACTCTTTTGATAAAATCAACGCCCTGGTAACGAAACAAAACTTTACTTTCAGAGAGGCTGAAAAGGAAGTGATTGGAATCGATCATGCGGAACTGGGCGGAATGGTTGCCGAGAACTGGAAGTTCAGCCCAAAAATGGTTGAAATTATTAGACACCATCACCGGCCACAGGAAGCCTCAATTAGTGAGTTTGAATCTGCAATTGTCTATATGGCAGACACGATCTGCATGATGATGGGGATAGGTGTGGGATCCGATGGTCTGGCTTACAGGTTTCACCGGGAAGTGGTGGAGAGTTTGGAACTTACAGAAAGCGAGTTTCAGAAAATCATTGCCGGTTTTGTCGAAAAGGTAAAACAGCTTGAAGCAATGATGAATATCTAAGGTCAAATGCCTATATTTAAATGCCTAAAATGAGCTAAAATTGGAGATAAAAAATGGCTTACAATATTTTAATCGTAGATGATTCCACTCCCATGCGTGCGGTTATTAAAAAAATCGTCAAAGCATCCGGGTTTAATGTGGGGCAATTTTTCGAAGCTATTAATGGGCTTGAAGCAATGGAAGTATTAAACCACGAATGGATCGATCTGGCTCTGATAGATTACAATATGCCCGATATGAACGGCCTGGAGCTTGTGGAAGAAATGAATAAACACGATGACCTCAATTCAATCCCCGCTGTAATGATCACTACCGAAGGGAGCAAGGAAAGGGTCGAACAATTTATGGCAAAAGGTGTAATAGACTATATCAAAAAGCCTTTTACACCCGAACAAATCAAGCAAAAACTAAAGTATATAATGGGAGAAACAGAAGATGAAGAACAAAGATATGACAATGGCGATGAAGAATTCGATTTCTGACGTTCTGGAAACCATGTTTTTTTTGTCTTTGGATTTTTCTAATGATCTAGACATTCTTGAACTGTGGGACACGGGAAAAGATCCAATTATAGCTGCAAAATTGAGTTTTAGCGGCCCCTTGTCCGGTTACGCGGTTTTTTGTATCCCCAAAAAATCGGCGTTATCTATCACCGCCGACTTTATGGGAAAAGATGAACAGGAAATCTCCGATGATCAAATCAATGGAACCATCAAAGAAATAATAAATATGATTATCGGCAACACGTTCAGTATGTATAATCCGGATGTTGTTTTCAACCTCGGGGTTCCCGAATTGGTCGGGTTTCATGATGTTATTAAAGATTTATCTGATTCTGAAAAAAGATTTTCTGTTGTAATTGAGACCTTGGAAAATTATCTGGCGTTTCAAATGAACATAACAAACGAAAATTAAATATTTCCAAAAACCGAAGATACGATTTTCCGATTTTCAATTGAAAGTGAATTTATGGAAACAGACATAAAAGTTTTGATTGTAGATGACTCTGCGGTGGTTCGCAAGGTTTTCAGTAATGAACTATCCCGCGAAAGAGGTATTAAAGTCATCGGTACGGCTCCTGATCCGTATGTGGCCAGGGACAAGATCGTTAAACTTAAACCCGATGTCATCACACTGGATATCGAAATGCCCCGCATGGACGGTATCACCTTCCTTAAAAAACTTATGAAATATTATCCGCTTCCGGTGATCATTGTCAGTTCCCTTACACCCAAAGGGGGAAAAATGGCCCTGGAAGCCTTGGCCAAGGGAGCGCTTGAGGTCATTTCCAAGCCTTCGGCCGCCTATTCGGTGGGAGACATGAGCGTTCAACTGGCGGATAAGATCAGGGCCGTTGCAAGAGTGAATGTCAAAGAGCGGATTAACTCCGTTAATAAATCCGAGCCGGTAAAACCGGTAACCCTGTCACGCGCCCTGACCGCTTCAACCAACAAGATAATCGCCATAGGCGCTTCAACAGGCGGGACCGAAGCTATCAGAACGGTTCTTACCGCTATGCCTCCCAATTCACCCGGAATTGTTATCGTTCAGCACATGCCGGCCCATTTCACCACCTCTTTTGCAGAAAGGCTGGATTCCCTTTCCCAGATAACGGTTAAAGAGGCCAATGATGAGGATTCGATTGCAAACGGCCAGGCTCTGCTAGCCCCCGGAAATTTTCATATGCTACTGAGAAGAAGCGGTGCAAAATATTATGTTCAGGTAAAAAACGGACCTTTTGTCCACCATCAGCGGCCTGCTGCGGATGTTCTTTTCAGATCGGTGGCCAATTATGCAGGTGCAAACGCCGTCGGCATTATCCTTACTGGTATGGGATCGGACGGTGCCGCAGGATTGCTGGAAATGAAAGATGCCGGCGCCCGAACAATTGTTCAGGATGAAAAAAGCTGCGTGGTTTTCGGTATGCCCAAGGAAGCCATTAAACTCGGAGCCGCAGACAAAGTGGTGAGTCTTGGGGATATTACGAAAACCGCGCTTAAAATGATTGAAGATTGAAATGCCTATTACCTGATAAATTTTTCTGGAGTTTCGAAAATTGGCAAATATAACCAAGAGACAATTCAAAAGGTATTGTGATATCGTTTACAATGAATCCGGTATCAATCTGACTGAAGAAAAATGGCAAT